>CALPPA020000042.1 GCA_943325355.2 Klebsiella pneumoniae
CAAAAATATTAAAAATGACAACAATTCGTTATTGTTCTCGAATTTGATTTTGAAATATTCTGATAAAGCTTTAGCGAAAGACATCGAACAAGAACCATTGACAAAATTATATTCGATGTCGTTAAAAAGTCAATTGGCAGCAGTTCGGTTTTTTGCCATTCAAAATTTGAAGAAAGATTCAGATAATTTGAAGGAATTCAAAAATCAACTTTCCGATTTGAAGGACAATGAAAAAAACGAAAAAGTTTTGGAATTATTAAACGGATTAGAAATATAGTTTTTGACAATAAAAATCGCATTAACAATGCGATTTTTTAATTATTGGAAACTTCTATATATTTTATATTTGTTATAGAATTTACCAATCAAAAACGGCTTCCATAAATGCTTCTTAATGCAACTTTATAGATTGGGCAGCTTCGACTATATTTGTTACCCCTTTATTAAAACAGAGCCCCTTATTTGTAATATTCACTAATTTAAAAATACTTTAACGGCTTATTAACATTGAGTTGTTGACAAAGTTTGTAACTTTAGAATATTATTAATTTAAATCACAAAGTTATGTCAAACAACACAGGAAATTCAGTATTGGCACTTTTATTAGGTGCAGCGATTGGAGCAGGAGTTGGTATATTATTTGCTCCTGACAAAGGTTCAAAAACCAGAGAAAAAATTAAAGATGGTTTTGATGATGTGAAAGACAATTTGAAACACAAATATGAAGATGTAACACATCAATTGAGAAAAAAGTTTGAGGGATCAAAACACGACTTAGAAGAAACTTATGAAGAAATGGTTTCTAATATGAGTTATAAAACTGAAGACGTTATTTCTTTTTTGGAAACAAAGTTGGCTGATTTGAAAGAACAAAACGCTAAACTTCAAAAAAAACAAATAGCTAATCACGAAAATTAAAAAATTAATTTATGGCTTTTGAAGAACTAAAAGAAAACGCCGAAGACATTCAAAAACAGGCAAAAGGATACATTGAAAACAGCGTAGCTTATTACAAACTATGGGGTTTCAAAGTAGCAATGCGTTCGACTACAATGATATTAAAATTTACATTAATAGCATTGTCATTGTTAATGGTTTTACTATTTTGTTCTGTCGCGGGAGCTTTTGCAATCGGGGAAGCCTTGGATAGTTATCCGTTAGGATTTCTAATCGTTGGGGGATTTTATTTAGTTTTTACAGGACTTTTATTTTTAATTAAAGATAAAGTTGTTGAAGGACCAATTTTGGAGAAATTCTCAGAAATCTTTTTTAACGACTAAAGTATGGAAACAAAAAAATATTCATCTTACGCCCAAATTGAATTAGAACTAGAAATTCTTAAAGTAGAGAGAGAACTCAATCTTAAAAGAATAGTCTTAGATGTTGAAAAAACAAAAGAGAGTCTTTTGCCAAAAAACATAATCAAAGGAATTTTTAGAGATTACAAATCGATTCTCTCCAACTCATCCGGAATGATTCTTAACATAGCTGTCCCATTAATAATTAATTGGATAACAAAAAGGAAAAGAGGCGATTAAGCCTCTTTTCCTTTTTGTTATTTGTCTTTATAATTCTGTTTCCGGTAAATGTGGCGCTTCAGGTTCTTGTGGACCCTGATGTTGACTTGCAGAATGATGGTCTATTTTTGGTTTTAACCTTTTCGATTTTTTCATCATCTCTCCCACTTGATTCGAAGCAGAAAACGAAGCCACCATATTGTTCAACATATCACTTCCGGCTTGTGGTGAATTTGGCAATAAAATTAAATTGGAGTTAGCGTCTGCTCCAATCGCTTGTAAAGTATCATAATGTTGTGTCACGACAATCAAGGCTGAAGCTTCTTGCGAATTAATCCCCACTTTATTCAAAACATCCACACTTTCGACTAATCCACGAGCAATTTCGCGTCTTTGATCAGCGATTCCTTGTCCTTGCAAACGCTTGCTTTCGGCTTCTGCTTTAGCTTTGGCCACAATTCTAATTCTTGATGCTTCTGCTTCAAATTCAGCCACCGTTTTTTCTCTATCGGCGGCATTTATTCTGTTCATTGCATTTTTTACCTGAATATCGGGATCAATATCGGTAACCAATGTATTGATGATTGTATAACCATAAGTGGTCATTGCTTCGTTCAATTCTCTTTTTACCGCAATAGCAATATCATCTTTTCTTTCAAAAACATCATCTAGTTTTAGTTTGGGAACTTCGGCACGAACCACATCAAATACATAAGAAGTGATTTGATCGTGTGGATATTCCAATTTATAAAAAGCATCATAAACGGTTTCTTTTACCACCATAAACTGAACGGAAACTTTTAGTTTCACAAATACATTGTCTTTAGTTTTAGTTTCGATAATAACGTCTAATTGTTGAATTTTTAAATTTACCCGACCGGCAATTCTATCAATCAAAGGGATTTTTAGTTGAAGCCCTGATTGCCGGATGCTTAAAAACTTACCAAATCGCTCAATAACAACCGAGGTTTGTTGCTTAACCGTAAAAAAAGAGGAAAGAAAAATAAAAAACCCGAAAACAATAATGATAATCAATGTAATGTCCATAAGAAGTATAATTTAGTTAAATAATTCACTGTTAAATTACAAAAAAACTTTAGGTTTGCCGTGGTTTAAATCCAGTTTTATGAAAAGATTATATTTTGCTTCTATTTCGATACTAATTTCCACAGCTGTTTTTGCACAATATGAATATAGGGATTCAAATAGAATTGGAATCAGTTTTGGTGTTAACCAGTTTACTTTGAATACAAACGATTTTCAAACAAAACCCGGAACAGGCTGGAACGGAGGCCTTTCAATGAGAGGAAATTATTATAACAATTGGGATATGGTATATTCGATGCAGTTCAGTGAGAATAATTTTTCGGTTGTAACAGACAGCGGTTTTATTACTGAAGACACTAATTATAAATTATCATCTGCCCAAATATCCTTATTGTTGAGCTATAAAATTATTGAAAACCATTTGAGTTTTGAGTTTGGACCCTTAGTTCAAGTCAACGGAAAATTAAAAATAAATTCTATTGATGAAAGCAATATTATTTCTGGAACTACTTTATTAGCCAAAGACATAGTTGATATTTCCACATTTAATTTTTTTCCTGTCATAGGAATCACTGCCGGAGTTCGTCACGTTCGCTTGAATGTTTCGTATCAATATGGAATAAATAATATGCTTGGGAATTTAAATAATAAAAATTTTGGAGTTGATTTTAAAGGAAATCCAGGAATATTAAATGGGAATTTGATTATTTATTTATAAGAATTATTTCAATAATCTTGAAATGAAAAGGCACAAATGGCACTATATTAATAGTGAACTTTGTACATTCTTTATGAACCTTGTGTTTATTTATAAAGTAGCTATCGCTTTCTCAATTCTTTTAATTGTTTCCTCTTTTCCAATGAGTTCCACGATGTCAAAAAGGTGTGGACCTTTCAAAGCACCAACTAAACTCAAACGGAAAGGTTGCATCACTTTTCCCATTCCAATTTCATTTTTTACCATCCAATCTTTTACAATAGTTTCGATATTCATTACAGTAAAATCGCTTATTTCTTCAAGAACCGAAATCAATTCCTGCATTAAAGCAGGAGTTGCTGTATTCCAGTTTTTCGATGCTTTCTCGTCATAATCTGTTGGAGCAACAAAAAAGAAATCACTCAAATCCCAGAATTCTGAAACAAAATTAGCTCGTTCTTTTATTAGAGAAACTATTTTTATCAGATTTGTCATTGCTTCGCCAGTTCGAGCAGAGCTATCGAGTCTGAAGGAATCTATCCCTTTTTCAGCTACAATAAGAGCAAAGGTTTTCGCCAAATCAGCATCATTTTGTTTCATTAAATATTGATGATTGAACCACTTATTTTTCTCTGGATCAAATTTTGCTCCCGCTTTGTGAACTCTACTCAAATCAAACTTTTCAATTAATTCATTTAACGAAAATAATTCTTGTTCGGTTCCATCATTCCATCCTAATAAAGCGAGAAAATTAACAACCGCCTCTGGAAAAAATCCTTTTTCTCTGTAACCTGACGAAACTCCTTCGGCAGTTTTCCAATCTAATGGAAATACCGGAAATCCCATTTTATCACCATCACGTTTTGATAATTTTCCGTTTCCAACAGGTTTCATAATTAAGGGTAAATGTGCGAATTCAGGTGCTTCCCAACCAAATGCTCTGTATAATAAAACGTGCAACGGCATTGATGGCAACCATTCCTCTCCACGAATTACGTGCGAAGTTTCCATTAAATGATCATCAACAATATTCGCTAAATGATAGGTTGGCATTCCGTCACTTTTAAACAAAACTTTGTCGTCCAAAAGATTGGTTTCAAACTTCACATCACCACGAATGATATCTTTTAAATGCAAAGTTTCGTCAACTGGAGTTTTAAAACGGATCACGTAATCTTCGCCTGCAGCAATCCTTTTAGCTGTTTCATCACTAGAAATAACCAAAGAAGTGTCTAATTTCTCTCGATTATGCCAATTGTAAATAAATGTTTTTCCTTGCTCTTCGTGTTGTTTTCTATGTAAATCCAATGCTTCGGCAGTATCAAAAGCATAATAGGCATTTCCCGAATTTATCAGGATATCTGCATATTCTTTGTACAAATGCTTTCTTTCGGATTGTTTGTATGGACCAAATTTTTCATTTTTTCCAATAGTTTCATCGGGTGCAATTCCCAACCATTCCAAGGCTTCCATAATATATTCTTCAGCACCAGGAACAAAACGATTTTGGTCTGTGTCCTCAATTCGAATAAAGAAAACACCGTTGTTTTTTTTGGCAAACAAATAATTGAAAAGGGCAGTACGCACTCCGCCAATATGTAAAGGTCCAGTAGGACTTGGTGCAAAACGCACTCGAATTGGGTTTGACATTTCTGTAAATTTTTTGCAAAGATAATTAGAAGTTAGAAGTCAGAAGTTAGAAGTCGGAAGTTTTTAGAGAATTAGTCAATTAATTTTCCTTTAATCAATTTTTAACATTGAATAAATCGAAAAATGGTTACTTTTAGCGGTTATAAATCAACGAATAATTTTGGAACATTCAAAATTCATTTTTCAAAAGCTGGAACTTTTCATTAGGAAGTTTTACACCAACGAACTAATTCGGGGAATGATTTTCTTCATCGGTCTAGGTTTGCTGTATTTCTTGTTCACGCTTTTTGTGGAATATTTTCTTTGGCTCAAGCCAATGGGAAGAACATTTTTGTTTTGGACTTTTATTCTCGTGGAGATTTTTCTCTTGTCCCGTTTTATTTTGTTCCCTATTTTCAAACTTTTTAAACTCCAAAAAGGTATAGATTACAAAGTAGCATCTGCCATTATTGGAAATCATTTTACGGAAGTAAGTGATAAATTGACGAATTTCCTTCAATTGTCAGATTCTGATTTGCATCAGAATAAATCGGAATTGTTATTGGCTTCTATCGAACAAAAAGCAAATTCACTACAGCCTATTCCTTTTGGCAATGCAATCAATTTCAAAACCAACCGTAAATATTTACCATTGGCAATAATTCCTATTTTGTTTTTTGCCTTCTTTTATGTTTCGGGTAACAGCAAAATGCTTTCCCAAAGTTTGAATAGGGTAGTGCACTTTCAAGATCAATTTTTACCGCCGGCTCCATTTCAATTCTTAGTTTTGAACAGCAATTTGCAGACCGAACAAAACAAGGATTTTATCATTCGAATCAAAACCGAAGGAAAGATAGTTCCAGAAAATGCTATGATTTTCATTGGTGATGAAAGTTATTTTATGGATACCACTAAAGCTGGTGAATTTCAATATAAATTTGAAAAACCAACTTCAAACGTTTCGTTTCACGTGGAAGCCAATGCCGTTTCTTCGCCAGATTATGAATTGAACGTGGTGGTTGTCCCATCTATTGCCAATTTCGAAATGCAGTTGAATTTCCCAGCTTATTTGAAAAGAAAACCTGAGAATATAAGAGGAAACGGAAACGCTATTATTCCTGAAGGAACTCGTGTTACGTGGAAGATCAATGCTTTGGCGACTCAAAATGTAGTTTGGAAAGATATTTCGTCAAATTTTCATTTCAATAAGTTTGAAAATGATTTTACATTATCAAAAGTTATAGCTCAAAACACAGAATATCAAATTCTTACTACGAATGCGAAGGTAAAAAACTACGAGAAATTGAACTATCAGATTTCGGTTATCAAAGATCAGCTCCCAACAATCAATGTCAACAACGCTCCAGATAGTCTTAAAATCGATAAAAACTATGTTTTAGGTCAAATCTCGGATGATTATGGAATATCTAAACTTCAGGTGGTTTATTATCCTAAAAATAAACCAGAATCGGTCAAACGTGGAGCAATTACTGTTAAAGCAAATCTTTACGATCAGTTTATCTTCTCTTTTCCAAGTTCACTTCCTGTGGAGCAAGGAGTTTCGTATGAATATTATTTTGAGGTTTTTGACAATGATGCAATTCATAATTTTAAAAGCACGAAGTCTTCAGTTTTTTCAAATCGTATTGCCACGGAAGAAGAGAAGGAAGATCAAGATTTGCAACAGCAAAATGATAACATCAACAGCCTGGAAAAATCTTTGAAGAATCAAGATAAGCAAATTTCGGAGATGGATAAATTGCAAAAATCAGGAAAGGAAAATGAAACTCTTGAATTTAAGGACCAACAAAAAATCAATGATTTCATTAAACGTCAAAATCAGCAGGATAAAATGATGAAAGATTTTGCCGAGAAAATGAAAGATAATCTTGACAAATCTAAAACGGACAAAAAAGACGAATTTAAGGAAGAGCTGCAAAAACGATTAGATAACGTAGACAAAGATTTAGAGAAAAATAAAAAATTATTAGATGAACTAAAAGAATTGAATGATAAAATCCAGCAAGAAGATTTAATGGAAAAAATGGATAAGTTCAAACAAACGGCTAAGAACCAAGCTAAGAGTTTGGAGCAATTAGTAGAACTCACTAAGAAATATTATGTGCAGAAAAAAGCAGAACAACTAAAAGACAAACTCGATAAACTTTCAGAAAAGCAAGAAGATTTGTCAAACAAAGACAAAGAAAACAATCTTGAAAATCAAGATGAAATCAACAAGGAATTTAACAAGATTCAAGAAGATTTACAAGATTTAGACAAAGAAAATAAAGAGCTTAAAAAACCTTTAGACATACCAAATAACGCAGCTGAGCAAAAAAGCATTGATGAAGATTTGAAAAAAGCTTCAGACGAATTACAGAAAGATAATAAAGCATCTGCCAAACCAAAGCAAAAAAGTGCCGCTAAGAAAATGAAACAAATGTCCCAGAAAATGGAACAAGAAATGGAAGGGGGAGAAATGGAGCAGCTCGAAGAGGATATTGCGATGTTGCGTCAAATTCTAGACAATCTTTTGGCTTTTTCGTTTTCACAAGAAGACTTAATGACCAAGTTTAAAAGTTCAAAAATAGGCTCTCCTGCCTTTAATAAAAACCTTAAAATCCAACAAGATTTAAAATTACAATTTAAACACATAGACGATAGCTTGTTTGCAATGTCCTTGCGTAATCCAAAAATTGGTGAAAACATAACTAAAGAAATTGGCAACGCTCAATATAACATTGACAAATCATTGGGAACTTTGACTGATGCCCAAATATCAAAAGGAGTTTCACACCAACAATACACAGTTTCCTACTCAAATAAACTTGCTGATTTTTTATCTGAGATATTAAACAATATGCAAATGTCAATGTCTGGAGAAGGAAAAGGAAAGCCAAAACCCGGACAAGGCGAAGGAATGCAATTGCCTGACATAATAAAAAAGCAAGAAGGTTTAGCAGAGAAGATGAAAGACGGAATGAAAAAAGGGCAAAAGCCCGGAGAAGGGAAAGAGGGAGAAAAAGGGAAAGAAGGTAAAAAACCCGGTTCCGAAGCACAAAACGGAGAAAACGGAGAAGACGGAGAAGGGGAGGCCCAAGCGATAATGGAGATTTACAAAGAGCAAAAGCAATTGCGTGATGCCTTACAAAAGGAATTGGAAAAACAAGGCATAGGAGGTAATGGTCAGAATGCTTTAGAGCAAATGAAGCAGATAGAAAAGCAATTATTGAATAAAGGTTTCAAGAACGAAACGCTACAGAAGATATTGAATGTAAAGCAAGAATTACTGAAATTAAATACAGCAATTCAGCAACAAGGACAAGAAAATAAACGTCAATCCGAAACTAATAAAAAAGAGTTTGCCAACCAATCTAAACCGCTGCCTCAGGCATTATTGGATTATTTAAACAGTATTGAAATATTAAATAGACAATCCTTACCTTTGCGCTCGAATTTTAATCAAAAAGTTCAAGAATATTTCGATAAAAAATGATCAACTTTAATTACGAAACCGAATTTCTTCTCGAGAATGAAGAGGCAATAAGTAACTGGATTTCTAATGTTATTAAATCCGAAAACAAGAAAGAGGGAGAGGTAAATTACATCTTTTGTGATGACGATTATTTGCATAAAATAAACGTGGAGCATTTAGGTCACGACACTTTAACAGATATCATCAGTTTTGATTACAGTATTGGGAATGAATTGCACGGAGATATTTTTGTTTCTGTTGAAAGAGTTAAAGACAATGCCTTTGATTTTAATGTTTCTTTTGATGAGGAATTGAAGCGCGTTTTAGTCCATGGAGTTTTGCATTACTGCGGATATAAGGACAAATCCGAAAAAGACGTGCTAATTATGAGAAGTAAAGAAGATGAAAAACTAGCTATGTTTCACGTGGAACAATATTTAAAATAAAGATTTAGACAATACGTCTGAAGTCAAAAAATCTAAAATCAAATGTTTCAAGAAGAATATGATGTAATTGTTGTTGGCGCGGGTCACGCTGGTTGTGAGGCTGCCGCCGCTGCTGCCAATTTGGGTTCGAAAACCTTGTTGGTTACAATGAGCTTGCAAAACATCGCCCAGATGTCTTGCAATCCTGCTATGGGAGGAATTGCAAAAGGACAAATCGTTCGCGAGATTGATGCACTTGGCGGATATTCTGGAATAGTTTCAGACAATACTGCGATTCAATTCAAGATGTTGAACAAATCTAAAGGTCCTGCAATGTGGTCTCCAAGAGTTCAAAGTGACCGAATGCGTTTTTCCGAAGAGTGGAGATTGATGCTCGAAGGAACGCCAAATCTTGATTTTTACCAGGAAATGGTAAAAGGATTGATTATTGAAAAAGGCAAAATAAAAGGAATTAGAACAGCACTTGGAGTAGAAATTAAATCCAAATCAGTTGTGTTAACTAATGGAACTTTTCTTAATGGTTTGATTCATATTGGCGAAAAACAATTTGGTGGAGGAAGAGCAGGAGAAAGTGCTGCTTATGGAATTACCGAAGATTTGGTTAATGCAGGTTTCCAGGCAGGAAGAATGAAAACAGGTACACCTCCCAGAGTAGACGGTCGTTCTTTAGATTTTTCTAAAATGAACGAAGAAAAAGGGGATGCCAAACCGGATAAATTTTCATATTCGGACGTTACCAAACCCTTGGCTCATCAGAAATCTTGTCATATGACGTATACATCTCTTGAAGTTCATAATATTTTAAGAGAAGGTTTTGATCGTTCACCAATGTTTAACGGTAGAATCCAATCACTAGGGCCAAGATATTGCCCGTCAATTGAAGATAAAATTAATCGTTTTGCTGATAAAGAAAGACACCAATTGTTTGTAGAACCAGAAGGTTGGAATACTTGTGAAGTTTATGTAAACGGTTTTTCTACTTCGCTTCCAGAAGATATTCAATTCAAAGCTTTACGCTCTGTTGTTGGATTTGAAAAGGTGAAGTTTTTCCGTCCAGGATATGCCATTGAATATGATTATTTTCCACCAACACAACTAAAACACACTTTAGAAACGAAGTTAATCGAAGGATTATATTTTGCTGGACAAATAAATGGAACCACAGGATATGAAGAAGCTGCTTCTCAAGGATTGATGGCAGGAATTAATGCTGCCTTAAAAGTTCAGGAAAAAGCGCCGCTTATTTTAAAAAGAGATGAAGCTTATATTGGGGTTTTAATAGATGATTTAATTACAAAGGGAACCGAAGAGCCATATAGAATGTTTACTTCTCGTGCAGAATTTAGAACTTTATTACGTCAAGACAATGCTGATTTTAGATTGACTCCAATGTCTTATGAAATAGGGTTAGCTTCAGAAAAACGTTTACGCAGAATGGAGCGCAAATTGAATGAATCTGAAAAAATGGTGGCTTTTTTCAAAGAAACTAGTGTTTCTATAGCTGAAGCAAATCCAATTTTGGAATCAAAAGACACCGCTTTAATAACCCAAGGCGATAAAATGTTTAAAGTGTTTTCTCGTCCTCAAATAGATTTGGAAGACATTATCAAATTCGAAAAAGTGGCGTCTTATGTAGCGGAAAATAATTTGGATCAAGAAATATTAGAACAAGCAGAAATCCAAGTGAAATATTCGGGTTATATAGAAAAGGAAAGAAACAACGCTAATAAATTGACACGTTTAGAAGACGTAAAAATCCCTGAAAATTTCGATTACAACAAAATAAAATCAATGTCAATAGAAGCAAAACAGAAATTAAGCAAGATTCGTCCTGTGACCATTTCACAAGCTTCCAGAATCAGCGGAGTTTCACCAAGCGATGTTTCGGTGTTGTTGATTTATATGGGACGTTGAGAAAGTGTTCAGTATTTAGTATTCAGTGATCAGTGCAGTTGCTAACTGAATACTGACCACTGAATACTGAAATTGTTCCACGTGAAACTACTTTGTGAAGGCTTGGTATTATTGAGAATTTTAAAAAGAATAAAATAAATAAATGGACATTTCAAACAAAAAACATTTTCTTACTGTAAAAGATCATTCGCTTTCCAAAGAAACTTTCGATTTGTATTATGACGAAATTTTGGATATGTTAATCACACATCCGCAACCAAGTATAGAAAATTTGGGTAA
>CALPPA020000043.1 GCA_943325355.2 Klebsiella pneumoniae
GCCAGAAAAAATGGAAACAACATCCCACGAATTTTTTCCAGCTGCACTCGGTGCTGCAGTTTGCGATTGTCCTAATGAAATAGTCATCAGGAAGAGTAACATAAGTAATTTTTTCATAATAAAAAAGTTTAAGTTTAGGATGGCAAGATAAAAATCAATTCTAATAAGTTTGTTTTTTTTTGGTGTAAGGCAACTATACAAAAACTATACAAGAAAAATTGTCCAGAATTTTCAAAAAAAAAACGCTAAACGCTATAAAAAATAGGGTTTTTAGGCGTCTATAAAAAATGCAATAAAAATATTTTTGTAAGTTAAATTTAGATGCAATGTGTTTTTGTAGTGTTTTTTAGGCTTTTTTAGGCAATGTTGTAAGGTGTAATTTGTCATTTAAAACATCAAAAAAAAACGAATAATTAAAAAAAACAAAAAATTAAATAGATATTTAATAATTTTTAATTCATCTTTATTTTATAAAAAAATATAGGGTATTCTCATTTATTTATGATTTTTTTTAGGGTACTAAAAATTATTATATGCAAATTGTACGAATTTATTTAAACTTATGAGTAGTTTAAAAGTTAAATTCTTCGAATATCATCTACCTCCTGCAGATTAAAGGAGTTAAATTTTTTGAGTAAATTTTTGAAATTCGGGTGAAACAGGTAAATTTTAATTTTAATTAGTTTGACAAAGTTGTATAGTGTTTTTTTGTTTACGCGTTTTTCAATTACCTTTGTTTGATTAAGATGCTAAATATAATTGCTTAATTTATCCCTTTTCAAATGAGAATTCTCTTTTTCTTATACTTTTTAACTTTTTCAACACTTCTGTTTTCTCAAGAAAAAAAGACCAATGAATTGGATTTTAACAGTAAATACAACAGTTCTGATTCCATAAAAAAACCTAAAGCCAAGCTGGCAACAATAGATTTGTATCGTGTTGTCACTTTAGAAAGAGACACCACTTATATCGATACCTCATTGACTATTAAAAAATTGTATAGTTTCAATTATTTACGAAAAGACACTTTTGGTTTGATGCCATTCCCAAATGAAGGACAAACCTACAATACGTTGCAATATAGTTTGAATAGTTTTTCGCCATTACCAGAATTTGGTTTCAAGGCAAAACACTTCAATTTCAAAGAAGCTAATGAAATACGATACAGTTCTGTGGCAACTCCAGTTACCGAATTATATTTTAAAACCGTGATGAAACAAGGCCAAAACGTGGATGCATTTTTCACGGTAAATGTTTCACCCAGATTAAATTTTTCTATAGCTTATAAAGGATTGCGCTCGGAAGGAAGATATATCAATCAACTTTCCAGTACCGGAAATTTCAGGTTTACCACAAGTTACAACACATTAAACAAGCGTTATTTTGCCAATGCCCATTTTGTTTCGCAAGATATTTTGAATGAAGAAAATGGAGGAATCACGACTATTGAGGACTTCGAAAGTGAGAATCCAGACTTTCAAAACCGAGAAAGATTAGAAGTTTATTTAACGGATGCCAAGTCGTTCTTAAAAGGGAAGCGAGTGTTTTTGGATCATTTATTTAGAGTCAACTCGAATAAAGGGAGCAATAATTTATATGTAAGTCATCAATTTAACTACGAAAATAAGTATTTCGAATACAATCAGGCAACAGTTCAGTCATCTGTAGGAGGCAGGACGGTATATCGATTTGGAGATTCCTATAAAACCAGCGGCATAAACGACCAAACTCATTATAATAAAACCTACAACAAAGTTGGGCTAATCTACGAAAACACAACCTTGGGCAAGTTTCAGTTTTATGCTGATGACTTTTTTAGTAATTTTTATTACAATCAGATATTAATTCTTGACGATGAAACCGTTCCAAGTTCGTTGAGCCGAAGAATAAATTCTATTGCTGGACAATATGACTACCAAAAAAACAAATGGACGGGAAAATTCCTCTTTACAAGATCGGTTACAAATCAATCCCTTTCGAATATGGAGGCTAAATTGCAGTACGAATTGAATGACGAAACACAATTGTCTTTTCAATATCAAAACATCAACAAGTTGGCAAACGATAACTATAATTTGTACCAAAGTAGCTACGTAAATTACAACTGGTCGAATGATTTCAAGAATGAAAAAATAAATTCCATCATTGTCAATGCTAATTCCCCTTGGGTTGATGTTTCGGTGCAATATTCCACATTGAACGATCATTTGTATTTTGCAGATGTTTCCACTCCAGACCAAATAGCCTTGAGACAACAAATAATAGCTCCTGCTCAATACGCAAACACTATTAATTATTTGTCGGTTAAAGCCAGCAATGAATTCAAGTTTGGAAAATTCGCTTTAGACAATACCTTTTTATATCAAAAAGCGGATCAATCAAATGCTATTCTTAATGTTCCTGAGTTTCTTACTAGAAACACGTTGTATTTTTCTCAGGAAATGTTTCGTAAAGCCTTATTTTTACAAACCGGGGTGACTTTTAATTATTTTACCAATTATTATGCAAACGAATATAATCCAGTAATTGCAGAGTTTTTTGTTCAAAACAATAAAGAAATAGGAAACTTTACAAACTTTGATTTTTTTATTAATGCTAAAATTCAAAGAACTAGAATTTACCTGATTGCGGAGCATTTTAATTCTTCTTTTTCAGGAAATAATTTTTATTCGTCTCCTAATAATCCGTATCGCGATTTTATGATTCGTTTTGGTTTGGTTTGGAATTTTTTCCAATAATGGTTACAATTTAAAAATGAAATATTCAGAAAACATATTAGGTACAATTGGTGGAACACCTTTAGTTAAACTCAATAAAGTGGTTTCAGGAGTTAAGGCTTTGGTTCTTGCTAAAGTTGAAACGTTCAATCCGGGAAATTCCGTAAAAGATAGAATGGCCGTAAAAATGATTGAAGATGCTGAAGTCGACGGAAGATTGAAACCTGGTGGAACCATTATCGAAGGAACTTCTGGCAATACTGGAATGGGACTAGCATTGGTAGCTATCATAAAAGGATACAAATTGATTTGCGTAATTTCGGATAAACAATCCAAAGAAAAAATGGATATTCTTCGTGCAGTTGGAGCAAAAGTGGTCGTTTGTCCCAATGATGTGGAGCCTACAGACCCGCGTTCGTATTATTCGGTTTCTAAAAGATTAGCCGATGAAACTCCAAATTCTTGGTATGTAAACCAATATGATAATTTGTCGAATTCAGTGGCTCATTACGAACAAACGGGTCCTGAGATTTGGGAACAAACGGATGGTAAAATCACCCATTTCATTTCTGGTGTAGGAACCGGAGGAACCATTTCTGGTGTTGGAAAATATCTAAAAGAGAAAAATCCAAATATAAAAATCTGGGGAATTGACACTTACGGTTCAGTTTTCAAAAAATACCACGAAACAGGAATTTTCGACGAAAACGAGATTTATTCCTATATCACCGAAGGAATTGGCGAAGACATTTTACCAAAGAATGTTGACTTTTCATTAATCGATGGATTTACAAAAGTAACCGACAAAGATGCCGCAGTTTACACCCGTAAAATTGCACTCGAAGAAGGAATATTTGTAGGTAATTCAGCAGGTGCAGCCATAAAAGGACTGTTGCAATTGCAAGAACATTTCAAGCCAGAAGATGTTGTCGTGGTTATTTTTCACGATTCAGGAAGTCGTTACGTTGGCAAAATGTTTAACGATGACTGGATGCGGGAACGCGGTTTTCTTGACGAGAATATTACAAAAGCAGAAGACATAATAAGGGAAAACCTCACTAGACCATTAGTTGTGGTTCGTACCGAAGAATTAGTTTCGCACGCTATCGAAAGAATGCGTAAACACAATATTTCTCAGATACCGGTAATAGACATAACAGGATTTGTAGGTTCAGTAGACGAATCTGATTTGTTCCGAAGTTATGTGAATGACAAGAATTTCATCGAAAAACCCATTCGGGAAATTATGGGAAAACCCTATCCAATTGTAAAATTAGGAACCACAATCGAAGAAGTTTCCAGATTGTTTACCAAAGAAAACGAAGCCGTTTTAGTAGATTTAGAAAACGGAAGCCATCACATTATCACGAAGTCGGATATAATTGGATCAATAAAATAAAATTATTTAGTTTGAAATCTATAATCAAAAACCGTTAATTCCAACCTCTAACTTCTAACTTTTCCAATGACTTTCACCGCCATAGATTTTGAAACAGCAACTGGTTACCATCCTTGTTCCGTGGGGATTGTTACCGTTGAAAACGGAGTGATTGTTGACGAATATGTAACTTTAATCAAACCGCCAAGAAACGAATATTCGCACTTTACGATAGCGGTTCACGGTATTTATCCGCGAGATACAATTAATGCAAAAACCTTTGCACAAGTCTATCCTGAAATTAAAAAACGGTTGCAAAATAGAGTGGTTGTAGCACATAACGAAAGTTTTGACCGAAATGTCCTTGCCAAATCAATGGCGCTTTATGGTTTAAACTATGACGAGTTGAATATAGGTTCTCGATGGGAATGCACGGTAAAAATATATAAAGCCAAAGGATTAAGACCAACAAAATTAAGTGATTGTTGCCGTGAAATGGAAATAGCTTTGAACCACCACGAAGCTTTATCTGATGCTCGGGCTTGCGCCAAATTGTATTTGTTGCGATAGTCATTGCGAGGGACGGGCGCCATCTCATTTCGTGGGCAGAAATTATTATTTTTATTTTTTTGAACGGCAACTTGTCTCTTTTTTTATTACTTTAGTCTTTTAGGACGAGTCTTTTCTCTTTGTTCTATTATCTATAATCTCAAAAAAAAATGAAAGAAGATTTCCTCCACCATTTATGGAAATTCAAGAAATTCGACACCCTGAATTTGAAAACTTTCAATGGAGAGGAAATCACGATTGTCAATGTTGGTCAATATTTAGAACTTGCGGGGCCGGATTTTTTTAATGCCCAGATTGTCATTGGCAATCAAAAATGGGCAGGAAACGTAGAGATTCATCTTAAATCTTCGGATTGGTATGTGCATCAACACGAACGAGATGCGGGGTATGAAAACGTGATTCTTCACGTGGTTTGGGAACACGACACCGAGATTTTTAGAAGCAATAATACTGAAATTCCAGTTCTAGAACTCAAGAAATACGTTGACACTTCAACAATTGCAAATTACCAATCGTTGATGGCTCCAAAATCTTGGATATTTTGCGAAAAGCAATTAAAAGAAATCAATGAATTCACTATAAATAATTGGCAAGAGCGTTTGTTTTTCGAACGATTGGAAAGAAAATCAAAACCTATTTTCGAGTTATTGACTCAGACAAATCAAGATTGGGAAGCGGTTTTGTTTTGTCTTTTGGCCAAGTATTTTGGGTTGAACACCAATGGCGAAATCTTTTTGAAAATAGCCCAATCGGTGCCTTTTTCGATTATAAGAAAAGAAAGTTTTGAGGTCGAAAATTTGGAAGCTTTACTCTTGGGAAATGCAGGTTTATTAGATGCCGAAAAAGAGGATAATTATTTCAAGGATTTAAAATTCAGGTATTTTTATTTACTGCACAAATACCAATTGGAGAAAGCAATAGTAGAACCCGTGCAGTTTTTTAAGCATCGACCGGATAATTTCCCGACGATTCGATTGTCTCAATTAGCGAATTTGTATCACAGTCAACAAAATTTGTTTTCAAAAATAAGCACTTCAACTTCTGTGAAAAGTATTTATGAAATTTTTGAAATCTCGGTTTCGAATTATTGGCAAAACCACTATCTCTTCGATAAAGAAAGTCCAAAGAAAAAGAAGCAACTTTCCAAATCATTTATAGATTTGATTATAATAAATACGATTGTTCCGCTTCAGTTTGCCTACGCCAAAAGTCAGGGAAAGGAAATTTCCGAGGATTTGATTCAGCTTTTAAATGAAGTCGCTCCAGAGAAAAATGCGATTATGGATAAATTCGGTTCCTTTGGAATCAAATCAAAAAATGCTTTTGAAACACAATCTTTATTGCAACTCAAAAACGAATATTGCAATAAAAGCCGTTGCCTGGAATGTGCCATTGGAATGGAATTGTTGAAAAAAAGTTAATTTATTGATTCGTTGGATCAAGAATTGTAAAATTTCGTAATTTTACCAAAAATCCAAAGAATGACCGCTGTAATACAACTCAAGTATTTTTTTGAAAAACACGGTTTTCACGTTTCTTCGCGTCTTGCTGATAGACTGGGAATGCGTGCTTCTGATGTGAGATTATTTTTTATCTACATTAGTTTTGTAACAGCTGGTTTATGGTTTGGGGTCTATTTGACATTAGCGTTTTGGATACGATTAAAAGATTTGGTTCGAGCCAAACGCACTTCAGTATTTGATTTGTAGAAACATTTTCAAATAAAAAAAGGGATTATAAAGTAGTTTGTACTTTAAAATCCCTTTTTTAGGTTAAGATTAATTATCTCGCTTTCTTGAAACTATAAGCATAAATTAGAGCGTGCAATGCAGCAAAAAATAGTGAAAAATAGAACAAGAGGTGATCGTCCATATTTGGATCACTGTGATGTATAAAGGCAATCACGATCAATGACAATACCATTCCCAAACCTGAAGCTGAAACGGTTTTGTAGCTTTTTAAACTAAATTCACCATTGTTTAAAACGCTGTTTTTCATTCCGTAAAATAAGTATAAATCAAATCCGATCATCATCCAGACGATAAGACGAATCCAAGTATCTAATGGTAAAAACACCATCATAAACAGACAAACTGCGACACCTGCTATTGGCACAAACGGCACAAATGGAGTTCTAAAAGCTCTAGGAGCATCTGGCATTCTTTTGCGCATAATTAGTACTCCTATACAAACCAAAATGAAAGCAAATAAAGTCCCAATGCTGGTCATTTCTCCAACAACTCTAGCGGGGACAAAGGCAGCAAACAAACTCACGATAACCATAAACAACAAATTATTTTTAGCCGGAGTCCTAAATTTTGGATGCACTTCTGAAAATACTTTAGGCATTAATCCATCTTTACTCATAGAGAAAAACACCCTGCTTTGCCCCATTAACATTACTAAAATCACCGATGAATATCCGCCTAAAATGGCCAATAAAATAGCTTTGTTCAACCAAGGATAAGCTGGTGTTATCATTCCGTCAGCACCAACATTTCCCATAGCGTCAACAGCAATAGCAACTGGTGCGATTCCATCTTTTCCTGCAAATGCCTGATAATTTACGACTCCAGTCATCACGTGGGCAAATAGAATGTAAAGAATGGTACATATTGCCAATGACAATAATATCCCGATTGGCATATCTCTTTTTGGGTTTTTGGCTTCTTGTGCAGCTGTTGAAACTGCATCAAACCCAATGTAAGCAAAGAACACTATGGCTGCAGCCCGTATGATTCCAGAGAAACCAAATTCTCCAAATTTTCCCGTGTTTTCAGGAACATATGGTGTGTAATTTTCGGGCCTAATGTACTGCCAACCCACTGCAATAAATACTAAAACTACAGTCACTTTTAATAAAACTATAATTCCATTTACAAATGAAGACTCCTGTGTTCCACGTATTAAAAGGAAGGACATTATCATAACAATCAAAACGGCAGGTATGTTTATGATACCGCCTTCAAAGGGAGAAAGCATATAGGCATCATCGATGTGAATTCCATAACCACCTAAAAATTTACCGAAATACCGCGACCAACTAATGGAGACCGTAGCTGCTCCAACTGCATATTCCAAGACTAAATCCCAGCCTATAATCCAGGCAACAAATTCTCCCATTGTTGCAAAAGAATAGGTATAAGCACTTCCAGCTACAGGAATCATTGAAGAAAATTCAGCATAGCATAAACCTGCAAAAACGCAACCAAGTGCTGCTACAAGAAATGATATAGTGATTGCAGGACCAGCATTTGCTGATGCCGCTAGACCAGTTATTGAAAATAGTCCAGCTCCAATAATGGCGCCAATTCCAAGAGCAACTAATCCTGGTGCAGTTAATGTTTTCTTTAATCCTTTTTCAGAATCGGCAGCTTCGTTTAAAAGCTGGGCCAATGGTTTTCTTTTCCAAATTGACATTTTATTTTGGTTTATTGTTTATAGTTTTCAAATATATTGTTTTTTTAATGTTGGAGCGATATAGAAAACTTTATTTTTGAAAATTATCTTTTTTTAATTTTTTACATTTATAAATAAGAAAGTACACATTTATAAATTTTTTCTTATTTTTAAACTTTAAAATTCAATTCAGGCGGAATTGATTTAATCTCAAGTGAATGATTTTCAAAACAATAAAAAAGTATTTTAATTTTTCAAGAGAACAACGTACAGGTATTTTATTGTTATTGGGCATTATCATTGTTTTGCAATTGATTTATTTTTTTGTTGACTTTAGTTCAATGTCCAAAACTTCTCCTGAAAAAGAACACTGGCTTTCGCTCCAATCGCAGATTGATTCGATGAAAAAGCAGAAAGTCGATTATATTCCGAAGATTTATCCTTTCAATCCCAATTTTATTTCAGATTATAAAGGCTATAAACTAGGAATGTCAGTAGCTGAAATTGACAGATTGCTGGCTTTTCGGAAAGAAAATAAATACGTGAACTCTCCAAAAGAGTTTCAAGCAGTAACTAAAGTTTCAGATTCCTTGTTGAATGCTATTTCGCCTTATTTCAAATTTCCGGATTGGGTCAATAATAAGAAGGAATTTCCAGCCTATAAAAAATATCCCAATTCGGCTTTCTCCAAAAAAGAAAAAATAGTTATCATCGATATTAATCAAGCGACACAAGAAGATTTAATAAAGATTTATGGAATTGGTGAGGCGATTTCGATTAGGATATTAAAATTCAAAGAAAGTCTTGGTGGTTTTGTTTCAATGGAACAAATGAGCGATGTATGGGGGTTGTCGCCTGAAGTAATTGAAAATTTGAATACTCATTTCAAGGTTTCGGTCAATCCAAGTGTCAAGAAAATGGACATCAACAATGCTTCTATTAAAGAGCTTTCGTTGTTTCCGTATTTTAAATATCCGATTTCTAAAAACATAGTTACTTTTCGGAGTATGAATGGTGACATCAAAAATATTGAAGATTTAACAAAAATTAAAGGTTTGTCTATTGAAAAGGCAAAAATTATAGTCTTATATTTGAACTTTTAAAATTCTTACCCCTTTTATAATGAACTTTGACTACAGCGAAACGCAAACAATGATAGCCGAATCTGCAAGAGATTTTGCAGAAAAATATATTAGACCACATATTATGGAGTGGGATGAATCTCAAAAATTTCCAGTTCCATTATTCAAAAAAATGGGGAAAATGGGGTTTATGGGCGTTTTAGTTCCAGAAGAACTTGGCGGTTCAGGTCTAGGATATCACGAATATATTGCAGTTGTTGAGGAAATTTCAAAAGTAGATCCATCCATAGGATTATCCGTTGCAGCACATAATTCTTTATGTACGAATCATATTTTGACTTTTGGTAACGAAGAACAAAAGAAAAAATGGATTCCAAAATTAGCTACGGGAGAACATATAGGTGCTTGGGGACTAACTGAACACAATACAGGTTCTGATGCTGGCGGAATGAATACTACTGCCGTAAAAGATGGTGATGATTGGATTGTAAACGGATCCAAAAATTTTATTACACACGGAATTTCAGGCGAAATAGCAGTAGTTATTGTGCGTACAGGAAACAAAGGGGATTCTAGAGGAATGACAGCTTTTGTTTTCGAAAAAGGAATGCCAGGATTTACTTCAGGAAAAAAAGCCAATAAATTAGGAATGCGCGCCAGCGAAACTGCCGAATTATTCTTTGATAATTGTCGAGTACCAGATGCCAATAGGTTAGGTGATGTGGGACAAGGATTCATTCAATCGATGAAAATTTTGGACGGTGGAAGAATTTCAATTGGTGCATTATCATTAGGAATTGCAAAAGGCGCTTATGAAGCTTCCTTAAAATATTCGAAAGAAAGACATCAATTTGGAAAAGCGATTAGCGAGTTTCAAGCAATAGCTTTTAAATTGGCCGATATGGCTACCGAAATCGAAGCTTCGGAATTGTTGTTGCACAAAGCGGCGTACTTGAAAAATAAAAATCGCAATATGACTACGCTCGGTGCGATGAGCAAAATGTATTCGTCTGAAGTTTGTGTGAAAGTATCTACTGAAGCTATCCAAATTCACGGTGGTTACGGTTACACGAAAGATTATCCGGTAGAGAAATTCTTTAGAGATTCGAAATTGTGTACCATTGGAGAAGGAACTACTGAGATTCAAAAACTAGTGATTTCGAGGAATATATTAAAAGGATAAAAGAAAATAGAATATAGAATAAAGAGCCAAGAAGCAAGAAAATGTGACTTGGCTTTTGTGTTTTAAACATTAATTTTTATCTTTTATAGGTTGTATTTAAGGATGCTAAAATCTATTTTCTATATTCTTGCCTCATTTTTTTAAAAATAAGCATAGGTAATCCAAAATAAATAATTACTTTTGCGCCCTTAATGAGAGGAGGTGTCTATATTATGTTAATTATACCAATTAAAGACGGAGAAAATATCGATAGAGCATTAAAGCGCTATAAAAGAAAATTTGATAAAACAGGAACTGTTCGTCAACTAAGAGCACGTACTGCTTTTATAAAACCATCAGTTACTAACAGAGCCAAAATTCAAAAAGCGGCTTATATCCAAAATATGAGAGACAACATAGAGAATAGTTAATTATTTTCTGTAGCAATAAAGTACCGTTAGTCATTAAAGTTTAATACCTTTGATACTAACGGTTTTTTTTATGACTAATAATAAGGACGCATTTAGAGATTACTTGCAATTGGAGAAAAAATATTCTCCTCA
>CALPPA020000044.1 GCA_943325355.2 Klebsiella pneumoniae
ATAAATTTGCACCCTCATTAGACCAACCTCTGGCGAAAACCGTGAATGTTGCTCTTTTTAAAACCATAATAAAAAATAAAAATGGCAGATTTAATGAAATTCGTTCAAGACGAATTAGTTGCAAAAAAAGATTTCCCTGTTTTCGGAGCTGGTGATACAATCACAGTTTTCTATGAAATTAAAGAGGGTGAAAAAACAAGAACACAGTTTTTTAAAGGTGTTGTTATTCAAAGAAGAGGTTCTGGAAATACAGAGACTTTCACTATTCGTAAAATGTCAGGTGCTATTGGAGTAGAGCGTATCTTCCCGGTAAATTTGCCAGCTTTGCAAAAAATTGAAATCAACAAAAAAGGTCACGTTCGTAGAGCTAGAATTTTCTACTTCAGAGAACTTACTGGTAAAAAAGCTAAGATTAGAGACAAAAGAAGATAGTCAAATATCGCTTTATTATAAAACTCCCAAACTCGTTTGGGAGTTTTTTTTGGATAAAAATGGCTCCTTTTGTTATAAAAAAATTTATCCTTTTTTTCGAGGAAAGCCTTGCATTTTCATTTCGATAAAAAATGAAGCCAATTTTCAATAATTATCTTTAAGCAATTTAAAAAATCATAATTCAGCAATTTTTAGAACAAATCAAAACTTAATTGAGGTGTATTCCTTTTTACGAAAACGTTTTTCTTACATTTGTAACCCTAAAAAAAATATTAAAACAATTTTTATTAAAATGTCGACAAAATCAAAAATTTTTTACACGCTTACGGATGAAGCTCCATTATTAGCAACTTATTCGTTTTTACCAATTGTTCAAGCATTTACTGGAACTTCCGATATTGAAATCGAAACCAGAGATATTTCTCTAGCAGGAAGAATCTTGGCCAACTTTACCGAATTTTTAAAAGAAGACCAAAAGGTTGAAGATTCCTTATCTGAACTCGGAAAATTAGCAACTACTCCAGAAGCAAATATTATAAAATTACCCAATGTTTCTGCATCTGTGCCTCAATTAAAAACGGCAATTGCAGAATTACAATCTCACGGTTATGCTGTGCCAAATTTCCCTGAAGAACCGTCAAACGATGCCGAAGTAGCAATAAAGGCTAAATATTCAAAAATATTGGGCTCAGCCGTAAATCCAGTTTTGCGTGAAGGAAACTCCGATCGTAGAGCTCCAAAAGCGGTTAAAAATTACGCCAAAGCAAACCCACATTCTATGGGTGCTTGGTCATCTGACTCAAAAACAAAAGTAGCTTCAATGGAAAGTGGCGACTTTTACGGAAGTGAAAAATCAGTGACTATTACAGATAGTACAGATGTAAAAATTGAATTCGTTGCTAAAGATGGTTCAACGACTGTTTTAAAAGCGAGCACCCCTTTGAAAGTAGGCGAAATCATTGACAGTTCGGTAATGCACTTGAACGCCTTGAGAAGTTTTGTTGCCAAAACAATACAAGAAGCCAGAGAACAAAATGTATTGCTTTCGGTTCACTTGAAAGCTACGATGATGAAAGTCTCTGACCCCATTATTTTTGGAGCCATTGTAGAAGTATATTTCAGAGACCTTTTCGAAGAATACTCCGACTTATTTAGTGAATTGAATATTGATACCAGAAATGGTTTAGGAGATGTGTATGCAAAAATTGCAGGACATCCTAAGCAAGTTGAAGTAGAAACTGCAATAAATCATGCAATAGCAAACGGACCAGCGATAGCGATGGTAAATTCCGAAAAAGGAATTACCAATCTTCATACTCCTTCAGATGTAATTGTTGATGCATCCATTCCAGCGATGATTCGTACTTCAGGTCAAATGTTTAACAAGGACGGAAAACAACAAGATACTATCGCCATTATTCCAGACAGATGTTATGCTGGCGTTTATACTGCTACCATCGATTTTTGTAAAAAACACGGTGCTTTCGACCCAACAACTATGGGGAGTGTGCCAAATGTAGGTTTGATGGCACAAAAAGCAGAAGAATATGGTTCTCACGACAAGACTTTCCAGATGAATGCTGACGGAGTTGTTCGTGTAGTTGATACCAATGGAGCCATTATAATGGAACAAACTGTTGAGGCAAAAGATATTTTTAGAATGTGTCAGACAAAAGATGCGCCGATTCAAGACTGGGTAAAATTAGCCGTGAACAGAGCAAGATTGTCTGCTACTCCAGCTGTATTTTGGTTGGATGAAAACAGAGCTCACGATAGAGAATTAATTAAAAAAGTAACTACCTATTTAAAAGATTACGACACATCAGCTTTAGATATTCGTATTTTAAACCCAATTGCTGCAACGGAATTCACATTAGAAAGAATCGTAAAAGGCCTAGACACCATTTCAGTAACAGGTAACGTATTGCGTGATTATTTAACTGATTTATTTCCAATATTAGAAGTAGGAACTTCAGCCAAAATGTTATCAATTGTTCCTTTGATGAATGGCGGTGGATTGTTTGAAACTGGTGCAGGAGGTTCAGCTCCCAAACACGTAGAACAGTTTTCACAAGAAGGGTATTTGCGTTGGGATTCCCTTGGAGAATTCTTGGCTTTGGGCGCATCATTAGAACATTTAGGACAAACCTTAAACAATTCAAAAGCACTAATTTTAGCAGAAACACTAGACGTTGCCACTGAAAAATTCTTGGCAAATGACAAATCACCAGCTCGAAAAATAGGACAAATAGACAATCGTGGTTCCCATTTTTATTTGACAATGTATTGGGCAGAAGCACTGGCAACACAAGATAAAGATGCAGAATTGAAAGCAACATTCGCTCCTATCGCAGCTGAGTTTTTTGCAAACGAAGCTAAAATCAATTCGGAATTAATTGGTACTCAAGGAAAACCACAAAATATTGGTGGTCATTACCAACCAAATCCAGAATTAACAAGCAAAGCGATGCGACCAAGCGAAACTTTCAATGCCATTTTAGCAAAAATAGCATAATTAATTTTTATATTAATATCTAAAAAGACAACTTGAAAAGGTTGTCTTTTTTATATTAGTAATTTATTAACCATTGTTGATAGCAATTTAATAATTATTTCACGAAATTTGCATCTCAAAATATTAGAAATGAACTCAAAGAAAATCCTTGGCTTTTTCCTGTTTTTTTTAACTACACTTCACACTTTTTCTCAAACCACAAATTCGAGCAATCAATCCAAACAAAAATTCACAATTAGCGGAATCATTTCAGATGCTAATAGTAACGAGAAATTGATTGGAGTTAATGTTTCAATTCTTGAATTGAAAACTGGGGTGACTACAAATGAATACGGATTTTATTCGATAACGCTTCCAAAAGGAGATTACACGATACGAATTACGTATTTAAGCTTTCAAACTGTAGATGAAAAAATTCAATTATCACAAAACACCAAAAAGAACTTTAAATTACAAAGTAGCGAACAACAATTGAAAGAAGTTGTGGTTACCAGCAATAAAAAGAGCACCGATATCAAAACTCCCGAAATGAGCGTTAATAAACTCTCGATGACCACTATCAAAAAGATGCCTGTGGTTTTAGGCGAAATTGATATTCTAAAATCTTTACTCCTACTCCCAGGAGTTACTAGCGCTGGCGAAGGTCAATCCGGTTTTAACGTTCGAGGTGGTGGAGCGGATCAAAATTTAATTTTATTAGACGAAGCAACTATATTCAATTCGTCTCACGTTTTTGGTTTATTTTCGGTTTTTAATCCTGATGCTATTAAGGATTTAAAATTATACAAAGGTGGAATCCCAGCACGATATGGAGGAAGAGCATCGTCGGTTTTAGACATTTATCAAAAAGAGGGGAATAGTAATTCCTTTCATATGAATGGTGGAATCGGACTGATATCGAGTCGCTTATTAGCCGAAGGTCCAATAGTAAAAGACAAAGGATCTTTCCTTGTTGCAGGAAGAACTTCATATGCTCACCTTTTCTTAGCATTAGCTGATAACGAGAATTCGGCATCATTTTATGATTTGAATGCTAAATTGAATTATAAATTAAACGACAACAATAGCCTATACATTTCCAGTTATTTCGGAAGAGATTTTTTTAATATTACCAAAGAGTTTGAAAATACGTATGGAAATAGTACAGTCAATGTAAGATGGAATCACCTGTTTTCAGACAAACTTTTTTCGAATTTATCAGCCATTTTTAGTGATTATTATTATGGTTTAACCCTGGCCTCTGTAGGTTTTGATTGGCAATCAAGTATAAAAAACTTCAATGTTAAATATGATTTAAAATACTTTTTGAATGACAAAATCAAATTAAATTTTGGAGTAAATTCAATCTATTACAAATTCAATCCAGGAACAATTGAACCAATAGACGAAAATTCAAGCATAAATTTCAGTCAATTAGATAAAAAAAATGCCTTTGAACCTTCAATTTACGTTGAAGCAGAACATCAAGCTTCGGAAAGATTATCCTTTTTATATGGTTTACGGTTCAGTATGTTTTACAGATTAGGCGGTTCTACAGTCAATTTATACCAAGATAATCAAGCGGTAACCTACAATGACCAACTCAAAATTTATGAAAAAGGAGTTCCTATTGGTTTTAAAACTTATGGCTACAATGAAGTAATTACTGATTTTTCAAATTTTGAACCTCGTTTTTCTAGTTCGTATGTATTAAATGAAAAATCATCGGTAAAAGCAAGTTACAATCGGATGGTGCAATACCTGCAGTTAGTTACAAACACGGCATCCCCTACTCCATTAGATATTTGGACTCCAAGCGACCAATACATTCAACCTCAAATTGCAGATCAAGTTGCGATTGGCTATTTCAGAAATTTCAAAGAAGATATGTATTCTTTAGAAGTTGAAAGTTTCTACAAAAAAGTTAAAAACAGAATTGATTATATTGATGGAGCTGATTTAATAGCCAACAATGCCATCGAGCAAGTAATACTTAATGGTCAATTAAGATCCTATGGTCTAGAATTATTGCTGCGTAAAAACATAGGTAAATTAAATGGCTGGATTGCCTATACCCTATCAAATTCGGAGCAACAAACTCCCGGTAGAACTCCAAACGAATCAGGAATCAACAACGGAAACTGGTATAAATCGGGTTTTCACAAATTACATAATTTAGCGGTAACTGCAAATTATAATTTCAGTCCAAAATGGGCGTTTAGCGGTAATTTTATTGTCCAATCTGGCCAACCCGTAACTTTCCCTGACGGTCAATATGAATATCAAGGTATCGTTATTCCTAGTTATGGTGCTAGAAACGAAAACAATCTCCCTTTGTATCACCACTTAGATTTATCGGCAACATACACACCCAAACCTGATAAAAGAAAAGGCTGGCAAGGCGAATGGATTTTTAGTGTTTACAACATTTACAACCGAAAAAATGCTGCCTCAATCAGCTTCAGAGAAAATCAAACTTCAGGGACAAACGAGGCTGTTAGGTTATCCATTTTTGGAGCAGTCCCATCGGTAAGTTATAATTTCAAATTCTAAGATTATGAAAATAGTAAAATACATACCAATAGTAATTTCAATGATTTTCTTCGTCAGTTGCGAGGATGTAATCGATGTCAATTTGAATACAGTTGCCCCACGATTAGTTATTGATGCAGCCATCAGTTGGCAAAAAGGAACTGATGGTTCCTCTCAAAAAATAATCTTATCCACTACAACAGACTTCTATAGCAATGTAATTCCAAAAGTATCTGGGGCAAGTGTTTCTATAAAAAGTAGCAGTAATTTAAATTATATTTTTACCGAAATACCCAATACAGGCGAATACCAATGCGCTACTTTCCAGCCCATCCTTAACGAAAGCTATACTTTGACCGTTGTCTATAAAAACGAGACTTATACAGCAACAGAAACCTTGCAATCCGTAACACCAATCTCTAAAATAGAGCAAAAGAGTACTGGAGGATTTTTAGGCAAAGATTTCGAAATTGAGGTGTTCTTTCAAGACCCAATGGCTAAAAATTTCTATATGGTAAAATTCTTTCCCGACATAAAAAAAGCACCCAATTACAGCATAATCAAAGACGAATATACCAACGGAAATGAAAAATCCTGGCTGTATAGTGATGAAGACTTAAAAGTGGGAAGTAAGATTGCAATAACCCATTACGGAGTTTCCGAATTGTATTATAATTATATGAATAAAATTATTTCCATTTCAAGTAGTTCCGGTGGAGGAAGTCCATTCCAAACGCCTCCTGCAACAGTGAGAGGCAATATTGTAAATAAAACTAGTATAGACAACTATGCTTTAGGATTTTTCTCTTTAAGTGAAGTCGATGTTCGAGAATACACCATTCAATAAGGAGCTAATCCAGCCATTCATTACAAGTCCTCGCTTAAAAAACTATTTTGCTAAGCCTCAAAAGGAGCTTCCTTTAGTCGCTCTTTTGGGACAAGAAAAATTAGTTTTTTTCACTCCGGGCTTTTCATTACTGTCTGGGCTAGTGATTTCAGATTACAGAGTTTAGATTTTAGATTTTTACCTACATTTACAAAAAATTGAATAAAATTATCAAATACCACTTCTAACCTCTAACTTCTAACCTAAAATGTCCTCACACCATATCGTTCGCGATGACCAAGAACCAGCATTAATCATTGCAAACGGCGCTTCCTGCAACATCGAATTATTAGGACAATTACTCGAATGGTCGCCATTAGTTATTGTGCTTGACTCAGCAATGAAACGCGTATTGGAATTAGGAATAAAAGTTGATGTTTTGTTGGGCGATTTTGACCGAGGTTTCGACGCTAATTACTACAAAGAAAAGCAATATCCTTTAGAAATAGTTCACACTCCAGACCAAAACAAAACCGATTTAGAAAAAGCGTTTGATTACCTCATCGATCGAAAAATTCCAGCTGCAAATGTAGTTTGGGCAACCGGAAAACGTGCCGATCATACCATAACAAACCTCACAAATATAACTAGATATAGAGATTTATTAAAAATTGTTATACTCGATGACCATTCCAGAGTGTTTTTATTACCCAAAAAATATGAAAAATGGTATCCAGCAAGTACAACTATTTCCCTCATCCCAATCGGAAACGTAACTGGAGTTCACTCCAATAATTTATTTTATCCATTAACAAACGATACACTTACTATTGGCTACAGAACCGGAAGCAGCAACCACGTAATTACAGATGGAATAGTTACTATAGAACACGAAGAAGGCGATTTATTATTGATGGAATGCTGGGATTAAATTCTATTAACCAGATTTAAAAAAATCAGTTGCAATCTGTTGTGTCCATATTCCGTTTTTTACAACTATCTTTGCCGCCTGAATAGAAAAAATGAAACTGAAACCGATTATCGAAAAAACAAATTTACATCCCAGAAATCAACACCGATTAGGATATAATTTTGACGAATTAAGTACCGTTTGCCCTGAACTTCAACAATTTGTTGCCATAAACGAACACAACATAAAAACCATTGATTTCAGCAATCCCCAAGCTGTAAAAGCACTCAACAAAGCCTTGTTAATTGCCAATTACGACATAAAAAACTGGGATATTCCGGATAATTATTTGTGCCCTCCCATTCCAGGAAGAGTAGATTATATTCATTATATCGCAGATTTATTAGCTTCAGCTAACAACGGTATTATTCCTGAAGGTGAAAATGTGCAAGTTTTAGATATTGGTATTGGAGCCAATTGTATTTATCCTATGTTAGGAAATTCGGTTTACGGTTGGTCATTCGTTGGCACCGAAATTGACGAAAAAGCCATTCAAAACTGCAAAAAAATCATTGAAAACAATCCAAAATTAATGGATTTCATCAGTTTACAATTGCAAACCGAATCGCGTTTTATTTTCAAAAACATCATCACTCCAGAGGATCGATTTTCGCTTACGATTTGCAATCCGCCTTTTCATAACTCCCAAGAAGAAGCAACAAAAGCATCTATTCGTAAAATCAATAATCTAGAAAACACCAGAACCAAAGAACCTGTACTAAATTTTGGAGGTCAAAATGCTGAATTATGGTGTGATGGTGGAGAATCAGGTTTCGTGACCCAAATGATTTTCGAAAGTGCTAAATACCCAATGCAGTGCCTTTGGTTTACGACTTTGGTTTCTAAAAAAGAGAATCTTTCCAGTTTTTACAAAACCCTGAATAAAGTAAATGTGGCCGAAGTAAAAACATTTGATATGGCTCAAGGCCAGAAAACCAGCCGAATTTTGGCTTGGACATTCCAAACGGAAGCGCAACAGAAATTATGGAAATTTTAAGCATTGTTTGACATCATATTTAAATATCATTCGTAAGTTTACATATCTTTAAAGTAAACTAAGAAGTTTTGAAAACCTTTGTATCTATTTTTATTTTTTTTATTTCTTCTCAAATAGTTTCAAGTCAAACAACGATTGATTCTACCAAAATAAAAAGAGAATATACTTCCTTAGAGGAAGCGCTGAAACATCCAGATAAGGTATATAACTTAAATTTAAGCAACCAAAATATTTCCATCCCAAAGGAAGCTTGGGCTAAATTTACCAATTTAGAAATCTTAAGTTTTAAAAATGATCACTTAAAGGAAATCCCTCAAGAAATAGGGGAACTAAAGAATTTAAAAGTCCTTGATTTAAGTGGAAATGACTTTAAATCGCTGCCTAAATCTTTCAGTAAATTAAATCATCTTGAAGAACTTTATTTAAATGATGATGAATTTTTGCAATTTGACAACAATACTAAAACGCTAAATCTTCCGCAAAGTTTAAGAATTTTACATTTAGAAAATGACAATTTATATAATCTACCGAAGGAGGTTTATGAATTAAAAAAACTGGAGAGTTTGTTTTTAAATGATAATAAATTCATTGAAGTTCCTAAAGAAATGGATAGAATGAAAAATCTAAAACAACTTGATTTTCACAATAACAAAATCCCACCTCAACTTCGAGAAATTCAAAATCAAAATCAAAATTTTGGGTTTAAAATAGTTTTTTAACTTATAAAAACATTCGACCATAGCGCTCCGCAATTCCGAAATCTCAGAATTGATGAGCGCAATTTTTAAATTTCCCTAAACTCTTTTTTCAGGATTTCCTTTGTAACTTTGCCAATCTGAACAATAGTAAATGAAATTCCAAGTCATATCCGATTATCAGCCCAAAGGCGACCAACCTCAAGCTATTGAAAAACTAACTCAAGGCATTGAAGCTGGCGAACGTTATCAAACTTTATTGGGTGTAACGGGTTCTGGAAAGACTTTTACAGTTGCCAATGTTATTGAGGATGTGCAGAAACCTACCTTGATTTTGGCACACAACAAAACTTTGGCTGCGCAATTATACTCAGAGTTCAAGCAATTTTTTCCTAATAATGCTGTTGAATATTTCGTTTCCTATTACGATTATTACCAACCCGAAGCTTTTATGCCCGTTTCTGGAGTCTTTATCGAAAAGGATTTATCCATCAACGAAGAGTTAGAAAAAATGCGTTTGAGTACCACTTCTTCCCTACTTTCTGGAAGGAGAGATATTATAGTCGTAGCATCGGTTTCTTGTATTTATGGTATTGGAAATCCGGTAGAATTTCAGAAAAATGTGATTGCTATTGAAAAAAACCAAATCATATCTCGCACCAAATTATTACACAGTCTCGTGCAAAGTTTATACTCTAGAACCGAGGCTGAATTTACTCCAGGAAATTTTAGAATAAAAGGAGACACACTCGAAGTGTATCCCAGTTATGCCGATGATGCCTACCGAATTCATTTTTTTGGCGATGAAATCGAAGAAATCGAAAGTTTTGACATCAAAACATCTAAAGTCATCGAGCGAATGGAACAACTCACGATTTATCCAGCAAATATGTTCGTGACTTCGCCCGATGTGTTGCAAAATGCGATTTGGGAAATCCAACAAGATTTAGTCAAACAAGTCGATTATTTCAAGGAAATTGGCAAACATCTCGAAGCTAAAAGACTCGAGGAACGAACCAATTTCGATTTGGAAATGATTCGCGAACTGGGTTATTGCTCCGGAATTGAGAACTATTCCCGCTATCTTGACGGACGAGAAGCTGGCACAAGACCTTTTTGTTTATTGGATTATTTTCCAAAAGATTATTTAATGGTTGTTGACGAAAGTCACGTAACACTTTCGCAAGTTCACGCAATGTATGGTGGTGATAGAAGCCGAAAAGAAAACTTGGTGGAATATGGATTTAGACTTCCTGCAGCAATGGACAATCGCCCTTTGAAATTTGAGGAATTTGAAGCGATGCAAAACCAGGTCATTTATGTCTCAGCAACGCCCGCAGATTATGAATTGCAAAAATGTGATGGAGTTTATATAGAACAAGTCATTCGACCAACAGGATTATTGGACCCGATTATTGAAATTCGTCCAAGTTTGAATCAAATTGATGATTTGATAGAAGAAATTCAGGCGAGAGCCGAAATAGACGAACGAGTTTTAGTTACTACTTTAACCAAAAGAATGGCGGAAGAATTAGCAAAATATCTCGACAAGGTGAATATTCGTTGTCGTTATATCCATTCGGATGTGGATACTTTAGAGCGTATCGAAATAATGCAGGATTTACGAAAAGGATTGTTCGATGTTTTGATTGGTGTGAATTTATTACGTGAAGGACTTGATTTACCCGAAGTTTCACTAGTTGCGATTCTTGATGCTGATAAAGAAGGATTTTTGAGAAGCCATCGTTCGCTTACCCAAACTATCGGTCGTGCAGCAAGAAACCTCAACGGAAAAGCGATTATGTATGCTGATAAA
>CALPPA020000045.1 GCA_943325355.2 Klebsiella pneumoniae
AGATGAATCTTTCCTCAAAAGAGATTGCACCACTGATGAATATTTCTTTTCGCTCGATAGAAATTCAACGTTATCGTCTCCGGAAAAAAATGAACCTAGCTAAAGAAGAAAACCTCTCAAAATTTTTATTATCGTTAAATTAAGTTATAATTTTACGGATAATATATTTATTATTATAATTATTTACGAATTTTCAATACAACATTACTACAACATTACTACAACATATAACGATTTAGATGTTGTTTTATAAGCCTTATATCGCTAAAAAAAACAAACATTGTTTTGAGTTTTTGACTTTGATGTATTATTGTAGTAATTCATTTAACATTTTACTATCTACTAATAGTATAACTTCGCTTTACTAACTTTTACAAATTATTAATTTATGAGAAATTTTATTTTTATTTTTTTAGCGCTCATTCTGCTTCCAGCGTATATGTCTGGTCAAGTAATCAAAGGAAAAGTATCAGACAAAAATGGAATAGGAATTCCCGGGGCAATGGTAGTTGCCACAGATTCTAAAACAACTGCTGATACTGATTTCGATGGAAATTTTAGTATCAAAGCCAAAGAAGGTGAGGCACTAAAAATAAGTATGGTAGGTTTTGATCCTATATCTGTTACTGCTTCATCTGGAACAATGGCTGTAAATATGCAAGAATCCAAAGACACTGAATTAAAAGAGGTAGTTGTTATTGGATATGGTACTGCAAAAAAACGAGATTTAACAGGTTCCATTGTTAAAGTAGAAGGTAAAATTGTAGCCGACAAACCAAACACTAATCCAGTTTCATCTATACAAGGTAAAGTTGCAGGCTTGTCAGTAGTAAATTCTGGACAACCAGGCGCAGAACCTGACGTCAGAATTAGAGGAACTGTTAGTAGATATAATACGAAGCCTTTGTATGTCGTTGATGGTATTTTCACTGACAATATTAATTTTATCAATCCCAATGATATTGAGTCGATGGAAGTATTAAAAGACCCCTCTTCATTGGCGATTTTTGGAGTTCGTGGTGCCAATGGAGTAATTATTATTTCATCTAAAAAAGCCAAGGCTGGTAAAACGACCGTTAATTACAACACTACTTTGGGTGTTAAATCGATTGTGGAAAAACCATCTCTTACCAATGCATTACAATTTCAAACGCTATATGATGAGCAAAGAGTAAATCAAGGGGCCGCTCCTTATTCCTATTATGATAAATTCAGGGGAGATACGGATTGGATTGATACCATTTCAAATGATAATGCCATATTTACTAATCATAACCTTAGTGTTTCTAATGGTACTGATAAAAATAAATTTTATCTAGGAGTTGGATATGTTGAAGATGAAGGTTTAATTGACAATGAAAAGTTTAAAAAATTCACTTTTAATTTAAACAACGAATTACAAATTTCAGATGCCATAAAAATTGGTGTTGGATTTAGCGGGGTCGATGCTAGACCAGCTCAACTAAATAATTTTGGTTCAGCATTGAATGCAACTCCAATAGTGGAACCATTTAATTCAGTTGAAGGAGTTTACAATCAATTGCCAACACAAATTGGGGGAGCACAAATAGAGAATCCATTACTAACGGTTCAAGGAAGGGCAGGAACTCAATTGAATCAGGAAACTAGATTTGTGGGGAATGTATTTGCTGAATTCAAATTTTTGAAAGATTTTAAATTCCGAGCAGCTTATTATGCTGATTTAGGATACAATAAAGGCACAGGATATACACCAGTTTTTAATGTTTATGTGGCAGAAACAGATGAACTTACTCTTGCAGGTGGAAACGCTCAAACATCAATAAATCAATACAGCAATAATTACGAAAAGACGCAACAAGATTATTTATTAACTTATAACAAGTCTTTTGGTAACCATAACTTGACAGCTATGGCAGGTTATACCCGATATTATTTTGGATTTGAATCCATAAATGGTTCTGTTTCCCAGTATATAGGTGGTGATCAAATTCCTTTCGATAAAAGATGGTGGTATTTAAATGTGTATCCTTACGGAGACCCTTCATCAAGTCGATCTAGTTCAAGCCAATACGAGAATGGAACCGTTTCCTATTTTGCCAGGGTTTTGTATAACTATAATAGCAAATACTTATTGAACGCTTCTTTCCGTAGAGACGGTTCTTCTGCATTTATAGGCGACAACCAATTTCAAAATTTCTGGTCTATGGGTGCTGCTTGGGATGTATCCAAAGAGGATTTTATGCAAGACCAAAAGATATTTAATACTTTAAAAGTAAAAGGATCTTATGGAGAACTAGGAAATCAATATACTTCTATCCAATATCCTTCTTATCCAAATTATATCACTGGATCATCAGCAGTTTTTGGAGATGAATTAGTCCCAGCTTATATTTTGGCTTACAGATATAACCCCAATTTAAAATGGGAAACGGTGACTTCATATGAAGGTGGAATTGAAGTAGGAACTTTAAATAACAGACTAAAACTGGAAGCTACTTATTTTGATAAAACAACAAACGATTTGTTGACATTTGTTAGTTTAGGAGCTGAAAGTTTCTATACAAATGCTGGAGAAATTAAAAATAAAGGATTTGAGTTTTCTGCATCATGGAATGATAGAGTAAATGATGATTTTGAATATTCAATAAGTGGAAACTTCACTACTTTAGACAATGAAGTAATATCGGTATATGAAGAAGGTTTTCAAGTTACTGATGGCCCTTCAATTTTAACTGCGGGAGCTCCAATTGGCTCTTTTTATGGCTATATTGTCGAAGGGGTTTATCAATCCTACAGCGACGTTCTGGGTTCTGCACCAAGTACTTTAGGCGATTACGGCCCTGGTGATTTGAAATTTAAAGATGTCAATGGTGACGGACAAATAACTCCAGACGATAGAACTATAATTGGAAACCCAACACCAGATATTATGTACGGTATGTCTGCAAGTGTTACGTATAAAAACTTTACACTTTCTGCCGATTTACAAGGGGTTTATGGAAACGAAGTATGGAGAGATTGGGGCAACGGTTCCACTTTTGCACAATTCAATTATAGAACAGAACGATTGGATCGATGGAATGGAGCGGGTACTTCTAATTGGGAACCAAGTGTAAATGATGGGTCTGGATATAATAAACAAAATTCAACCTATATGATTGAAGACGGAAGTTATGTTCGATTGAGAAACGTTCAATTGGCTTACGATTTTGATGCCAAATTATTAAATAAATTCTATATTCAAGGATTGAAATTGTTTATCAATGCACAAAATCCTGTAACATGGAATAATAATACTGGATTTACTCCTGAAGCTGGTGGATCTCCTATTTCATTTGGGAGAGATTTCGGAGGATATCCACTTCCTGCCATTACGACCTTAGGTTTAAATGTTACTTTTTAATAATAAATAAATAAAAAAGAGAAATATGAAAAATTATAGATTTATCATAAAATTATCACTTATAGCTACATTGGCATTGCCTACAATAAATTCCTGCAGCGATGCTGATTTTCTTGATATGAAGCCTCTAGGAGTTGCTACTCAAGGAGATTTGGCAGCCGGTGGTTTTGAAGAAAGTGCTTTTGGATTGTATGGAAAAATCCGTACTCAATTTGGCGTTACAGACTGGAATCGCTATTGGTTTCAAAGCATACGATCTGATGATGCCGCAAAAGGGAGTAGTCCTACAGATGCTGCCACATTTGGAAATGTAATGGACAATTTTCAATATTCAGCTAATGAATTTGCTGGAAACTGGGACGGCCATTATAGCTTAATATATGCATGTAATGATTTAGTGGTTGCTATTGAAGCCACTGGCACAACAGACCTAGGGAGTTTAACCAATGCAGCTGAAGCCAAAGCGATAAGAGCTTTTGCTTATTTTGATTTGCGTCGTGATTATGGAGAAGTTCCAATTATATTGAATAAAATTGTGAAACCTAGCGATGGTGTTAAAGCAAAAAGCACGGTTGCCGAAGTAGATGCTCAAATCATAAGTGATTTAGAATTTGCAGCGGAATATTTACCTTTAAGCTGGCCAGCATATCCAGGAAGAGCAACAAAAGGGTTTGCGAACAGTCTTTTGGCAAAATTATATCTCTACCAAGGGAATTGGAAAAAAGCACTAGCTAAAAGTGAAGAAGTAATCAATTCAGGACAATATAATTTGATGTCCTCCTATGAAACTTTATTTACTAAAGCAGGAAACAATTCAAGAGAGACTGTTTTTGAAGTACAGTTTTTAGTAGTTGGAAGAACCTATTATTCCAATAATTATTTTGAGTCACAAGGAGTTCGTGGAGTAGGAACTTGGGATTTAGGATGGGGTTTTAATGTGCCTACAACAAATTTAATTAGTGCTTACGAAGCGAATGATCCCAGAAGAGCTGTCACAATTCTCACATCAGGACAAGGTGATGGTTTTGGAAACACGCTTCCAGCAAGCCCTCCTTTAGATCAATTGTATTGGAACAAAAAAGCCTATACGCTTCCTTCAGAAAGAACTACTTTTGGCGAAAATAAAAACCATTGGGAAAATATAAAAATTCTCAGATATGCTGATGTATTATTAATGGCTGCAGAGGCTGCAAATGAAGATGGAAATTCTGTTTTGGCTGAAAAGTATCTCGAAGAAGTTCGTAAAAGAGCTAGAGGAGCAAATAATGCTATTTTGCCAAAACGCACAGGAGGACAATCTGCTATGAGAGACTTCATTAAAAGAGAAAGAAGAATCGAGTTTGCACTTGAAGGAGAACGTTTTTATGATTTAGTGAGATGGGGAGATGCTGCATCAGTTCTTGCTGGAAGAGGATATCAAACCAAACACAGGTATTATCCAATTCCTCAAACAGCCATTGATCAATCTGGTGGCGTTTTAATTCAAAATCCAAATTATTAATAACAATTCATAAAACAAAATAAGATGAAAATTAATAAATCACTCATAAAAAAAGCTTTTGGAATAGCACTTATTTCATTAGTATTTATTGGATGTCAAAATATGGATAGACCGGAATTAGGAGATTATCCAAAAGACGCCAATGCCCCAGGAGGTCCTTTAAAGTTTTATGTAGCTTTTGATGGCACAACTACCAATTCATTAATGAATGCGGTAGATAGTATTCGTGCCAAGTTCCCAACAAATAACCCACTAGAATCAACCGAAGGTATTTCTGGAAAAGGCCTTAAAGGAGGGAAACCAAAACAGTTTGTTTCCTATGCAAAACCAAATGACTTTGTGGCTAATTCTGCGAGTTGTACTGTTGCTTTTTGGTCAAAACACGGCCCTCCAACACAAACAGAATTTGTATTTAGCATAGTGTCAGATAATGATTTAAAAGCCAATATGTTTTGTTTATTCGAAGGAACAGAAGCTGCTCCTATCGTGAAATTTCATGTTGATGAACAGCCTGGAGCAAATTGGTTCGAATGGTCGGGTAACCTAAAGATTCCGGGGCTTTATGACGGCCAATGGCATCATATAGTATTTGTATATGATGCTTCTAAATCAGGAATGACTCTTTATAAAGATGGTCTTGCTTTTGCTACTAGATTATGGTTTAATCATGGGAATTTAAAACTAAAAGACGAGAGGGTTTTAGGCTTTAGAATTGGAGGCCCAGGAGATCCTTCTGTAGGTTGGATGAATTCTTGGACTGGTGATTTAGACCAATTCAGAATGTATGGCAAAGCACTTACCGTTGCAGAAATTAATGAATTGTACACGAAAAAGAAATAATTAAATACAGAACTTGCTAAAAGAATTTTTTTGGCAAGTTTTATTAAAAATACTGAAATGAAAACATTTAAATTTTATGCTGTTGTATTTTTGTTTTCAATCCTAAGTTGTAGCAGTAGTAGCGATGCTCCATCACCAGCAATAATACCGACGCCAATACCAATACCGCCACAAACGCTCCTCACGGAAACCCAAGCGATGGATCAAGTACAAAAAGATGCAATTCGGTATTTTTGGGAATATGCAGAAACAAATTCTAAATTAGCTAGAGAACGATACCACACTGACGATCCCGGAAATGATGCTTATGTGGTAACGACTGGTGGTTCGGGTTTTGGTTTAATGTCAATAATAGTAGGTATCGAAAGAGGATTTATTCCAAGAGCTGAGGCAGTTTCCAGGCTAACTACAGCTTTAAACTTTCTTGAAAAGGCAGATCGTTTTCATGGCGCTTGGTCGCATTGGATTAACGGTGAAACTGGTCGAGTAATCCCATTTGGGACGAAAGACAATGGCGGTGATCTTGTAGAAACTTCATTTCTTTGCCAAGGATTTCTAACTATTAGAGAGTATTTTAAAACTGGAAATACAGCCGAACAAGCATTGGCTGCGAAAGCTGATACTCTTTGGCGAGGTGTAGAATGGGATTGGTATACCAAAGGCGAAAACGCTTTATATTGGCATTGGTCACCCAATTATGCTTGGCAAATGAATTTTAAATTAGAAGGATACAATGAGTGTTTAATCACTTATGTTTTAGCTGCAGCCTCACCCACACATCCAATATCTGCCGCAGCTTATCAACAAGGATGGGCGCGAAACGGAGGGATTGTTAATGGAGGTTCACAATATGGTTTTCCGGTAGTTTTGAATTATAATGGAGCAGGAGGAAATGTTGGTCCACTGTTTTGGGCACATTATTCGCATTTAGGTCTAGACCCAAGAGGATTAACCGATTCCTATGCTAATTATTGGACATTGACGCAAAATCATACTAAAATCATTAATCAATATTGTATCGCTAATCCTAAGAAATGGACAGGTTATTCCGATAAATGTTGGGGACTTACCGCCAGTTATACCAGAAATACTGATGGGTCAACAGGTTATACAGCGCATCAGCCATTGAATGATACTGGAGTGATTTCGCCTACAGCAGCTTTATCCTCATTTCCTTATACGCCTGTCGAAAGCATGAAATTTCTACTTTATTTATACAATGAAAAAAAGAGTACTTTAGTTGGAATTGCAGGTCCTTATGATGCATTTTCGCCACAATACAATTGGGTAACACCAAGATATTTGGCAATAGATCAAGGAACAATTGCTCCAATGGTAGAGAATCATAGAACAGGATTAATTTGGAATTTATTTATGAAAGCCCCAGAAGTTAAAGTTGGTTTAAAAAAATTAGGTTTTTCATCAACGCAACATAACTTTTAAAATTAATTATTAAATACTATTATGAAAATTAAACTAATTATTCTCCTTATAGGTTTTTCACTCATTGGCTACAGCCAAAAAAAAGCAGCTAAAAACCCTGTTACTATTAAACCCAAAGCAGAGTTCGTTGCTGATTTAATGTCGAAAATGACTATCGAAGAAAAAATCTATCAAACGGTGCAATTTACTTCGGACGGAACCGTTACAGGTCCAAAATCAGGAGATAATTTCATAACTCGTATTCAACAAGGAAAAGTAGGTTCTTTACTTAATGCGACAGGTGCCAATGCTACCAGAGAAATTCAACGCATTAATCTAGAAAAATCGAGGCTAAAAATTCCTTTGTTATTTGGCCATGACGTAATTCACGGATACAAAACTATTTTTCCAATAAATTTGGGAATGGCATCTTCTTGGGATCCAAAAGCAGTTGAATTAGCTGCTAGAGTTTCGGCAACCGAGGCTTCTTCGGGTGGCGTTCATTGGACATTTGCGCCAATGGTAGATATCGCTCGAGACGCAAGATGGGGAAGAGTTTCTGAGGGTTCTGGCGAAGACAGTTTTCTAGGAATTCAAATGGCAGTTGCCAATGTGAAAGGATTTCAAGGTGATGATTTATCAAAAACAAACACGATTTTAGCTTGTGCCAAACATTTTGCAGCTTATGGTGCTGCAGAATCTGGTAGAGATTACAACACAGTAGATATCTCAGAAAGAGTGTTGCGTGATACTTATTTACCAGCTTTTAAAGCAACCGTTGATGCTGGCGTAAAAACATTTATGATGTCGTTTAACGAAATTTCGGGTGTTCCATCAACAGGAAGTAAATTCTTAATTCGAGATATTTTGAAAGGAGAATGGAAATTTGACGGACTTGTAGTTTCCGATTACACTGGTATCTTCGAAATGGTGGCGCATGGCTTTGCAACTGATGATAAAAATGCAGGGCAATTAGCTTTGAATGCTGGTGTTGATATCGATATGGTTGGAGCAACATATATGAATTATACTAAGAAATCTTATGATGAGGGTAAGGTTACTTTAGCTGAAATCGATGATGCTTGCAAGAGAATTTTAGATGCAAAATACGATTTGGGATTATTCGAAGATCCGTACCGGTATTCTGATGAAAAACGTGAGAAAGAAACAATATACAAACCAGAATTTTTAGAAGCCAGTTTAGAAGTAGCCAAAAAATCCTTGGTTTTATTAAAAAACAAGAACAATGTTTTGCCATTAAAAGCCAATCAAAAAATTGCTTTCGTCGGCCCTTTGGTTAGCGATGAATATAATATGATTGGCTCTTGGGCAGCGCTTGGAGACCGAAACGGTATGGCAACAAGCGTGAAAGAAGGAGTGACGAATTATTTGAAAAATGTTTCCAATGTTACTTTTGATCAAGGTGTCGAAATCCAAAGTGTCAAACGAGATATGATGCAAAAGGCATTGGATAATGCCAAAAATGCCGATGTTATTGTTGCGATTATGGGTGAAAGTGAAAATATGTCTGGTGAAGCTGCCTGTAGAACTACTATCGATTTACCGGGATTACAAAAAGAATTCTTGTCCGAATTAAAAAAATTAGGGAAGCCAATTGTTTTAGTACTTCTTAACGGAAGACCTCTAACCCTTACTTGGGAAAATGACAATATGGATGCTATTTTAGAAGCTTGGTGGCCGGGAACTCGAGGTGGAGATGCCATTGCGCAAACACTCTTTGGTGCCAACAATCCAAATGGAAAATTGCCTATGACTTTCCCTAGAAATGTGGGTCAATTGCCATTGTATTACAATCATAAAAATACTGGAAGACCTTATTTAGGGCCTACTGACCCAGAACAAAAATACAAATCGCAATACATTGATGTAGGGAATAGTCCATTATATCCTTTCGGTTATGGGTTGAGTTACACGACTTTTGAATATTCTAACTTGAAAATTTCAAATGATAAAATCAAATTTGGTGAAAAACTAAAAGTTAGTGTGGATGTTAAAAACACTGGGAATTATGACGGTCAGGAAGTCGTTCAACTCTACATTCGGGATTTGGTAGGTTCTGTAACCCGACCGATGAAAGAACTAAAAGGATTCGAAAAGATTACATTAAAGATAGGAGAAACAAAATCAGTTTCATTCGAAATTTCATCCGAAGATTTGAAATTTTACAACATAGATATGAAAAACGTTGCCGAAGCAGGTAACTTTGAAGTTTTCGTTGGCGGAAATTCGGATACTGACAGGAAAGCCAATTTTGAATTGGTGAAATAAATTTGGTTAGTTTGATTATTAGTTGACCTCTGGTACAATAAATACTAGAGGTTTTTTAAATTAAAATCTAAATAGCAATCAATTTTATTACCTAAATGTTAACTTTACTCTCGCTTTTACAAGCTAAAACAAACTATAATTTGTTTTTTGAAGATAAAATAGTGATTTATTCCTTTTAATAATTAGCAAAAAACTATATAAAATGAAAAATAGCATTACAGTTATAATCCTTTTTTTCTCCCTGATTTATAGGCAAGTTGCCTTTGCGCAAATTGTTGAAAATTATGAAGGAACTCCAATTACTATGAATATAGTAAGTGGAGGCGCAACTGATCTTAGTACTTTAGCAGTAATCAATAATCCTTTTAAAACTGGAATTAATACAAGTAATACCGTTTGTAATTTATTGCGTGATAAAGATGGACTTCCTGGGGTAGGTTTCTGGGCAACAAAAACGGTCGACTTAACCACAAATAAATACATCCACGTTAAAGTTTATAAAACAAGAATTACACAAGTCAAATTTAAAGTCGAAGATGGACTGGGAGGAGTTCTTGAAATGACAAGTATAAATCCACAAACCAAAATAAATCAATGGGAGGATCTTGTGTTCGATTTCAGTAGTTTAACCGGGAATTATACAAAAATTAGTTTGATGCCTGATTTTATAGATCCAGTTGGACTAGCTGCTGATATCAATATCTATTTTGATGATATTATTGTAAACAGTAATCCTAATGCTGTCACATTTGTAGATGAACTTTTCCAAAACAGTTACAAATTGTACAAGGATATTAGAAAATCAAATGGCGTTTATCTTGATGCCTTGGCTATTAATGGAGCGGGAGCAAAACCTGCCGCAATTGCCGCAAATGGAATTGGATTGATGTCTTTGTGTATTGCTGATGCGATGTATGTAAAAACTGGCGATGTAATTAATTGGGAAGCCACTGCAAATCAGGTAATAGCGACTACTCAAACCTTTATTGATTTTAAAAATAATGGTAAAATAAATGGAGCAGGAATGTTTCCTCGCTATTTTAGATGGGATAATGGGAGCCAAGATGGAACTTGGTCCTTTGAATATAGCACGATTGATAATGCAATTTTTGCTAT
>CALPPA020000046.1 GCA_943325355.2 Klebsiella pneumoniae
CTTTCTGAAAGAAATCCTAAAATGCTCTGGGAAACTTTGGTTGAATTGCTTGATGAAATCCCAGACTTTAAATCGCATTTAGAGATAAAATTGATGGGAGCGGTGAGTCAGGAAGTTTTTGAAACCATTTCTAGTTTTGGATTGAATCCTTATTTGAATAATTTGGGATATGTTTCCCATTCCGAAGCGATTGCTCATCAAAAAAAATCACAAGTTTTATTGCTTATCGAAATCAACTCGGAAGATACCAAAAGCATTATTCCTGGAAAATTGTTCGAATATATGGTTTCTGGAAGACCTATTATTGCTATTGGACCAAACGGTTCCGACTTTGCCGAAATCATTACCAATACAAACACGGGTGTATTCTTTGATTATTCCGAGAAAATGAAACTAAAAAGTGTACTTTTGGGCCATTACAATCAATTTTTAGAAGGAAAACTACAGTCGAATGGGGTTGGGCTGCAACACTATTCCAGAAAGAGTTTGACAGAAAAATTGGTTGAATTGATTAACAAATAATATATTAAAAGTGAGATTGCTTCGTGCCTCACAATGACAAAAAACAATAATGGGAATTGTATTAAATCAGTCTTTAAAGAACACTATCATAACGTACATCGGTTTTGCGATAGGCGGTATTAATACCATTTATTTGTACCCAGTTTTTCTTGGTGCTACGTATTATGCCTTATCGAATTATGTCGTTTCCAGTGCAAATGTGATTATGCCTTTATTTGCCATTGGTATGCAAAACACCTTGGTAAAATTCTATTCACAATATGAAACAAATGAGGAAAGATCACGGTTTTTGTCTTTTACAGTATTGTTTCCCTTTCTCGTTATAATCCCAATGTTATTTGTAAGTTTTATTTATTACGATGAAATAGTATTCTTCTTGTCTAAAAGGAATATTATTGTAAAAAAATTTATATGGCTTATCCCATTTATAGGAGTATGTATGGCATATTTCGAGATTTTTTACGCTTGGTTGCGAGTTCATATGCATACTGTTTTTGGAAATTTCATAAAGGAAGTGGGTTTGCGATCCGCTTCATTAATATTGTGTATAGGAGTATATTATCATTGGATTTCCGTTGAAGGTTTTATTTATGCCACAGCAGTAGTTTATTTCTTGGCTTTATTGGTAACTATGTTTTATGCATTTAGAATCCAAAAACCTGATTTTCAGTTCGAAATTCCAAAAAACTCTAAAGATGTTTTGGTTTACACTTTTTATATCATTTTATCAGGAAGCGTTGCCAATTTACTTTTAGATGGGGATAAAATGATATTGAACCAATATATGAATATTGAAAATATTGCTTATTATTCGGTTGCGACCTATATCGCTTTGGTAATTTCAGTTCCAAGTCGTTCTATGCATCAAATTGTGTATCCCATTACTGCTAAACTAATGCACGAAAACAAACATAATGAAATGGATAACTTATATAAAAAAACATCTATCAATTTACAAGTTGTGGGAGGGTATGTAATGTTGGGTATTTTTGTCAATATTAATAAACTCTACGAATTGGTTCCTCCAGAATATGCTGGCGGTATTTTGGTAGTTTTTATTATAGGACTATCTAAATATTTTGACTTGATTTTAGGGAATAATAATGCCATTATTTTCAATACAAAATACTATCGAACCGTTTTATTTTTGGGGGTCGCTTTAGTGATATTAACTATTGGACTAAATATGGTTTTCATTCCAATTTATGGTATTATTGGGTCAGCATTTGCCACCTTGTTATCTATTACTTTGTATAGTTTAGCCAAATTACTTTTTGTGGCGAAAAAATTAGATTTGTATCCTTTTACCAATCAAACTTTATATTCAATTGCGTTAACGCTTGTTTTGTTCCTTGGGTTTTACTTTTGGGATTTTCCTTTTCATCCTATAATTGCTATAGGTTTAAAATCAATATTGGTAACTATTGCTTATGTTTATTTGAATTACAAATATGTAATCTCTATTGAATTAAACGAAGTGATGGATAATTTATTGAAAAAATTGAAATAATTTTCTACTTCATTTTTTAGCTACATAAAAATAAATTACATTTTTGTGTATTTAATCGGATTTTTTGTTACATTTGTCGTATATTATTATGTGCGATAATTAAATTGTAGGTAATAACTTAATTTTATTAACGTTTAAAATTAATTAAAACACACACAATTAACAGCTAATTAAATTCCCCAAATGATTATGGAAAGCCATCAAATTAACCACGCTGAAAACCTACAAAAATACACACGTACTATTGCAAATAAGATGCAAAAAGGATTTGTAGTTATAGAAAATAATGACAAATTGCCTTTTGCTGTATTAACAAAAGAAGGATTTGATATACATCAAGGGCTCAATTTTTTATTTTTTTGCGCTACTTTAGGGCTATGGTCTTTGCCGTGGCTTTATATGAGCCGCGTTAGTTCTAAAGAAAAGATGATTCTCATTGCGATTGATGAAGATGGAAATACTTTTGAGCAGAGATGTCGTAATTACAAAAACTGATTAATACAAACTAGGATATTTTGATGGATTTACTTCATTCATCATTGTATATACTTTTTCGAAAATATCTTCTATTGAAGGTTTCGAAAAATAATCACCATCTGTTCCGTAAGCTGGTCTATGTGCTTTAGCGGTCAAGGTTTGTGGTTTGCTGTCTAAATAATTATAGCCGTCTTGATTTTCAATAATTTGTTGTAAAATATAAGCCGATGCCCCTCCAGGAAGGTCTTCGTCGATTATCAACAGTCTATTTGTTTTAGCAATACTTTTTGCTATATCGTGTTTAATGTCAAATGGAAGTAAGGATTGCATATCTATGATTTCACAATCAATTCCTATTTCCATTAGCTCTTTAGCAGCTTCTTCTACTAATCTCAATGTAGAACCATAAGAAACTAGAGTCATATCGTTCCCTTTTTTTATAGTTTCAATTTCTCCAATTGGTGTTTTGAATTCGCCATAGTTCAACGGCATCTTTTCTTTCAATCTATAGCCATTAAGGCATTCGATTACAAGTGCCGGTTCATCGCAGTCAAACAAAGTATTATAAAAACCTGCTGCTTTAGTCATATTTCTAGGTACTAAAATATGAATTCCTCTTAAGGAGTTTATAATCATTCCCATTGGGGAACCTGAATGCCAAATTCCTTCCAATCTGTGTCCTCGAGTTCTTATAATTAATGGAGCTTTCTGTTTTCCTACTGTTCTGTATTGCAATGTTGCTAAATCATCACTCAAAATCTGTATAGCGTACAACAAATAGTCTAAGTATTGAATTTCGGCTATAGGCCGAAGTCCTCTCAACGCCAATCCTATTCCCTGACCGATAATGGACGCTTCCCTGATTCCTACATCAGCAACACGGAGTTCACCAAATTTTTCTTGTAATCCAACTAATCCTTGATTTACATCGCCAATATTTCCGGCATCTTCACCAAAAATTAAGGCTTCTGGGTATTTTGTAAATATAGCATCAAAATTATCTCGCAAAATCATTCTGCCATCAGTATCTGCTTTTGCCTCCAATTCGTATTTAGGCAAAACTTCTTTCACTGAAAAAACATTCCAATTCGATTCTGAAAATAAATTACTGCTAAATTTTTGTTGGGTTTCATTAGTAAATGCTTTAATCCAACTTGACAAATCTGTTTTGCAACTTTCATTGACCATCATTCGTAAAGCCTTACGAGCCGAAACTAGAATTTCCTTTTTCAGAGGTGTTTTTATTCTGCTTAAATCGGCAACAATTTTCAGGATTCTTTCTTTATTTTTACTCGAAGGAGCTATTTTTTCAAGTAATGCTATTAGTTCTTTTTCCTCTTGAACTATAGGTTCTATAAAAGCTTTCCAAGCTGCAACTTTGCCTTCAAGAACTTCTTGTTTTGTAATTATATCAATCTCATCAATTTCTTCTGGAGAGGCTATGTTGATAGCAATCATCCATAATTTCATTTGTCGAATGCAGTCAAAATCTTTTTCCCAATCTAGTCTTGTTGCGTCTTTATATCTTTCGTGAGATCCTGAACTGGAATGTCCTTGAGGTTGCGTTAATTGATTCACGTGAATTATTACTGGAATATGTTTTTCACGAGCTAAATCAGCTGCTTTTTCATAAGTTTCGATCAGACTGGCATAATCCCAGCCTTTGACTTTTAAGATTTCGAAACCGTTGCTATCTCCCTCTCGTTGGTATCCTTTTAAAATTTCGGAAATACTTTCTTTAGTGGTTTGATGAACTGCGTGAACTGAAATTCCATATTCATCGTCCCAAACACTTAAAACAATGGGTACTTGTAATACTCCTGCAGCATTTATTGTTTCAAAAAATAATCCTTCGGATGTACTTGCATTTCCAATGGTTCCCCAAGAAATTTCATTACCATTATTGGAAAAATTAGCTTTATTGGTTATTTCAGGAATGTTTCTATAAATTTTTGAAGCTTGCGCAATCCCCAACATTCTAGGCATTTGCGATGCTGTAGGCGAAATGTCGGCGCTAGAATTTTTTTGTTTTGTCAAATCTTTCCAACTACCATCTTCGTTTAAGCTGTGGGTCATAAAATGGCCACCCATTTGCCTCCCAGCTGACATAGGTTCCTGAGAAATATCGGTATGACCGTATAAACCCGCAAAAAATTGTTGGATTGTTAATTGACCAATAGCCATCATGAACGTTTGATCGCGATAATATCCGGAACGGAAATCACCGTTTCTAAAGAACTTGGCCATTGCTAATTGGGGAACTTCTTTTCCGTCACCAAAAATGCCAAATTTTGCTTTTCCTGTCAAAACTTCCTTGCGACCCAATAAGCTGCATTCTCTGCTTGTGATTGCTATTTTGTAATCATTTAACACCTCTGTTCTGAAGTCTTCAAAGGTCAATGCAGTATTGGTTTTTTCTTTTATCATAATTGAAAAGTATCACTTTACGGGGCAAACTTAATTAAAAACTAGCTATTTTCATAATTCATTGAAAGAAATACAATTTAATTTTCAATAATTTATTTTTGATAAATGACAGTTTCTTTAAGTAATATTTAGTAAAATAAAAACATCTTTGATAATAATTCAATGAAAACTATGATTTTATATTCAATTAAAACCATTTTCTTGTAAAAAGCTGAATGAATTTATCTGGATTTAATGTGATTACAAATCTTATTTTTTCATTGTAATTGGGTTGGTTTATTTCCCACCCATTATTAGAATGTATTGGAAAAAACAATTCAAAATAGTCTGGAAGTAAATTAAAACGGATACCACTATTGTATACGAAATTCTGTTTTTGTTGCGTATTTTTTACAAAACCTACATCTCCATATAATTCTATCCAATTCCAAATAGAATAACTAGCATTCAATGTTGTAATCCATTGGTTGGCATACGGAGTGCTTAATTTTGATTTAAATCCACCTTCAGCCAAAATAAATTCCTGGCTAACAATTCCAGTGCTTGAAGATCTTCCTAAATAGGCGTAATCAAATAGATAATCTGTAGGTCTGTCTAATGCGAAGCTAAAAAAATCAGAATTGCTAGAGTTATACAAAAAACTACCAGCATACAATCTAAGGTTAAGTTGACGATTGTCTTCGAATAGTTTTCTGTATTGCATTTCGGTTGAAATTTTACCAAATTCACCCGAAAATTGAATATCTCCCACAAAACTAATGTGATTGGTAAGTTCAGTTCTTGAGTTGATATATTTTGCATTAAAAACGGAATAATCCTGCAGCGAGCTATCAACAACAATTTCGCTCTTTTCTCTATTGATGACTACTTGTCGAAAAAGAACCATTTGTTTTCTGTTGTCTCTAAAGTCTTCATTGCGAAATTGCATTAAAACCATAGGATTTATTTTTAGATAAGTTGCATCAGGAGCATAATGGAAATATGAAGTACTGACAGAATATTTTACGTTAAACATACTACTCTCTCTGTAATCTTTATTAATTACAAAGGCTGCAGAACCGGTTATTGACTTTGATTTTATAGAATAAGTTGGATTTATATCATAAACAAATGGCCTATTTAAAATGGCTCGGTTGTGAAATCGAATCCCTGGAGAAAGTCCATCATAAACGTTATAAGTTAGAATTGGCGCATATATAATTTGATTATAATATGAATCTTCTAAATCTTTTACAAAAGCAAATTTAATTGGGCGATTATTAGGATAAAAACCTTCAAGTTTATTCCAGTTATTTCTTAAATTAAATTCTGGAACTTCATTTTTAAAGTTGATGATAATTTTTTCGGCTTCTTTTCTATCCACTGAATAAATACTGTCCTCTTTTATGGGTTCTATCCATTTTTTAAAAACAATGGTGTCATTTTTTATGCCATAAACTGGAATTGGAACTGCAACTTTAGTTCTGTTATTCAACGAAAAGCTAACAATGTCTTTGGTTTTTGTCACATTCGAAAACTTATAATCTATGATTTCACGTGAATTTATGATGGTATTAAAAAACCAGTCAATATCTTTATTGGTGTTCGATTTTAAAATAGTTTCAAAATCATTCCCATTAGTTAGTTTTTCCTTGTTTTGAGCATTGAATTGTTTAATACTATTAGACATATATTGGTTTCCAAGGTAATCATCTAAATAGGTTAAACTCAATCCAGCTCTATATTTACTTGCAATTTGTTCATTAAATTTAATTAAAGTATTTTTAGAACTACCTAAGGGTTGGTCTAAATTTTTTCTAGCCATAAGCAAATAAAAATAACTGTATTGCTCATTGAAATCTAGGTTTAATAAATGAAATCCTTTAAATAATTTAAAATCCGAAACACGTCCTGTCATTTTACAATCAGGATAGTATTCGTCAATATATCTCATCATAGTATATATTTGAATTCCATCGTAAATCCAGTTGTCTTTTCGCGGGTCTAACTTCAAATTATTTTTCAAATAATTGTTCAAGTAGGTTTTTAAAAACTTAATTTCAAACAAGAAATCATCAGGAAACGGAACCAAAAAAGTGGGCATTTGGTTCAATCCATAAAAGGGATTTCGATCATAATCAGCTTGAGAAACAGTAATTTTTTCATATTGAGATTTTCCAATCAAATTTTCAGAAAAATTCACGACTCTATCAATAACAATCGCTTTTTGAATTTCGTTAGCCTTGTAGCCTCTTAAATTCGTCTGGACTTCGACTGAACTGTTTTTGTAGCTGCGAAAACTGGATTTTGGTTCTAAAAAAACGCTAAAATCAACTCTGTTATTTCCTTTCAATTCATAAATTATGGAGCTTTCATCATTGGAAGTTATTTCGCTATCCAAATCTGTCGTTAATTCAAAATTATTTTCTTTCCTTCCAGACAGGTTGGGTATTCTAAATAGTATTTCAAAATTACAAATTGCATTGGCTATATCATCCAGATTGAAATTATTGTATTTAATAAAACCGTGATTTTCATAACGAGCAGGAGTCAGGAACCAGTTTCTTAAATACATTCCACCTTTGTCTATATGACCATAATGGGTAAATTTATTATCCGGAACTTTAACAATATAACTAAGGTTTAGAATAATTTTTTCATTTGGAGCTAATTTATTTTCCAATTTGATAATTATAAAGTCAGGATTTTTTTCAGTTCTTTCCCAAGAAAGTTTTGCTCTATCAGTTGAAGAAATGGTGATGATGTTCGTGCTTCCTCGTTCTTTTTCTGAGGCTAAATGAAAACCTCTATAAAACTCATCTGAAAATCGTTTGGCCAAGGGTGTTGTTTTTGACGAATAGGCATTGTTCCAGTCATTCAAAACAATAGAAGTTAAGGTATCTGCAGTTTGATTAAAAAACTCGATTTTCTGTAATACTGTCAAGGTTTTCTTTTCCATATTTACTTCAACATCAATATGGGAATGATGTTGTGAATATTGTTTTATAGAAGTTAATAAAACAAAAATGAAAAGGATATATTTAAAGAATGATTTCAACAGTAAGTTTTAATTAGGAAAGATATAACCAAATAATTGGTTAAAAATTTGGAGACAAATCGTATTTTTTATAGAAATTATTTAAAACGTCTACTACTTCGTCTTCAGTATCCACAATTTTGAATAAATTTAAATCAATTGCATTTACTGTTTGTTCTTGTTCAACCAAAACGGTTTTTATCCATTCAATCAGTCCCGACCAGAATGAGGTTCCAACCAATATTATTGGGAATTTTCCAATTTTTTTTGTTTGTATTAAAGTCAAGGCTTCAAACAATTCGTCCATAGTTCCAAAACCTCCCGGCATAACTACAAAACCTTGGGAATATTTCACAAACATCACTTTCCTGACAAAGAAATAATCAAAATTTAAGTTTTTATCTCTGTCAATATAAGGATTAAAATGTTGCTCAAAGGGTAATTCTATATTCAATCCCACCGAAGTTCCGCCACCCAGATGCGCACCTTTATTACTAGCCTCCATAATTCCAGGACCGCCACCAGTGATGACGCCATAACCGGCTTTGCTTATCTTAAAGGCAATTTTTTCGGCCAATAAATAATATTTATCTTCTGGTTTCGTCCGTGCTGAACCAAAAATAGAAACACACGGACCAATTCGTCCCATAGTTTCATAGCCGTTTACAAACTCGGACATAATCTTGAAAATCGCCCAGCTGTCATTGGTTCGTATTTCATTCCACGTTTTTCTTTTCAGTTTATCCTGAATTACTTTGTCCTCGTCATTATCAAAATCTTCTAATCTCATTTTTAAGTTTTTTTTGTAGCTTAATCCAGCTATCTGCTATATCTTTTGTGGCTTAAATAAAACCACAAAAGGATGCCGCTTCTATCTGGGCTAAAGCATCCATTGTTATTTCAACTTTTGTTAGCTAAAGCGTCCAACCATACAAAGGCTGGAAGCTTTAAGTTTAATCAATCACGCTAATGTAGTTCTTTTTTCAAAAATTGCGCAGTATAGCTTTTCTTATTTTTAGATACTTCCTCGGGAGTTCCTTTGGCAACAACTTCTCCACCCCCTTTTCCCCCTTCTGGACCTATATCAATAATATAATCGGCGAGTTTTATTACGTCCATATTGTGCTCGATAATAAGTATGGTATTGCCTTTATTCACCAGTTTATTAATAACTTCCATCAATACCCTGATGTCTTCAAAATGCAGTCCAGTAGTGGGTTCGTCGAGAATATAAAATGTATTTCCAGTATCTTTTTTCGATAATTCTCCTGCTAATTTGATTCTTTGTGCTTCACCACCAGAAAGTGTAGTGCTTTGTTGACCAAGAGTAATATAGCCTAATCCAACATCTTGCAATGTTTTTACTTTTCGATTAATTTTAGGAATCATTTCGAAGAAAGGAACCGCTTCATCAATGGTCATATTCAACACATCCGAAATGGATTTTCCTTTATATCGAATTTCCAAAGTTTCTCTGTTAAAACGTTTTCCTTGGCAAGTTTCGCATTCCACGTAAACATCTGGTAAGAAGTTCATTTCAATCGTTCGAACTCCAGAACCTTCGCAGGTTTCGCAACGTCCACCTTTCACATTAAAACTAAAACGTCCCGCTTTATAACCGCGAATCATACTTTCTGAAGTCATAGTAAACAGATTCCGAATTTCGGTAAAAACTTCCGTGTAAGTCGCCGGATTGGAACGTGGCGTTCTTCCAATGGGACTTTGGTCAATATCAATTACTTTGTCAATAAATTCCAAACCTTCAATTTTTTTGTAGGGTTTTGGTTTTTTGACACCATTGAAATAAAAGGCGTTCAAAATAGGGTAGAGGGTTTCATTTATCAATGTTGATTTTCCGCTTCCCGAAACTCCGGTCACACAAATCATTTTACCCAAAGGCAAATCTATAGAAACATTTTTCAAATTATTTCCAGTCGCTCCGGTCAGTTTCACGAAATTTCCATTGCCTTCCCGTCGTTTTTTTGGAATCTCAATTTCCATTTCGCCGTTCAAATAGGAAGCCGTCAAAGTATGGTCTTTCAAAATTTCGGCAGGTGTTCCTTTGCTGATGATTTCGCCACCGTGTTTTCCCGCTTTTGGACCAATATCAATAACATAATCGGCGCGGAGAATCATATCTTTGTCGTGTTCGACCACGATAACCGAGTTGCCAATGTCGCGCAATTGTTCCAAAGAATGAATCAATTTATCATTGTCTCTTTGGTGCAAACCAATACTCGGTTCGTCTAGAATATATAAAACGCCAACCAACTGCGAACCAATTTGAGTCGCCAAGCGAATGCGCTGTGCTTCTCCACCAGAAAGCGATTTCGAGCTTCGACTTAAAGCCAGATAATCCAAGCCTACATTCATCAAAAAGTTCAGTCTGTCTTTGATTTCCTTGATGACTTCGGTAGCAATCTTTTTTTGTTTGTCGGATAAATGGTTGTCCAAATCCAGAAACCAAGCTGTCACATCCGAAATATCCATATTGCATAATTCGGTGATGTTTTTTTCGTTGATTTTGAAAAACAAGGCTTCTTTTTTCAATCTAGAACCTTC
>CALPPA020000047.1 GCA_943325355.2 Klebsiella pneumoniae
GTAAAGCTTTTGACGTTGCAATGGATGCTCATAAAGATCAGCGCAGAAAATCTGGAGAAGCTTACTTTTTCCATCCTATAGCTGTGGCCAAAATTGTTGCCTCAGAAATTGGTTTAGGTGCAACTGCGATTGCAGCTGCCTTGATGCACGATGTGGTCGAGGATACTCCAATAAAGGTAGAAGACATCGAAAGAATGTTCAATTCTAAAGTTGCACAACTGGTAGAAGGATTGACAAAAATTTCGAAAGTTCAAAAGGAAATGAATGTTTCAATGCAAGCTGAAAATTTCCGAAAAATGCTTTTCACACTAAATGATGATGTGCGAGTAATTTTAATAAAAATCGCCGACAGATTGCATAATATGCAAACTTTGGACAAGATGGAAGATTACAAACAAGTCAAAATTGCATCCGAAACTTTATATATTTATGCACCACTAGCTCATCGTCTGGGCTTATATAAAATAAAAAATAAACTTGAAGATTTAGGACTAAAATATACTGAACCTAGTATTTATAATGACATTGTAAGTAAAATAAAAGAAACCAAAGAAGAGCAAGATGCATACATTGCAGCCATTTCAGAAGTTTTAAAAGCAGCATTGGATGAAGAAAAACTAGATTATATAATAAAAGGGAGACCAAAATCTATCTATTCTATTTATAGAAAAATGAAAGCTCAAGGAGTGGGCTTCGATGAAGTATACGATAAATTTGCCTTGCGAATTGTTTACAAATCAAATCCTCAAGAGGAAAAATTCTTAGCCTGGAAAATTTATTCGATAGTAACAGATCATTACAGACCAAGCCCAAGTCGATTGCGAGATTGGATTTCATCGCCAAAAACTACTGGTTACGAAGCACTGCACATTACCGTTATGGGACCAAAAGGTCGATGGGTAGAAGTTCAAGTTCGAAGCGAACGAATGGACGAAATTGCCGAAAAAGGATATGCAGCACACTATAAATACAAACAAGGTGGTTCTGAAGAAAGCGGTTTAGATATCTGGCTTAATCTATTGAAAGAGGCTCTGGAAAATTCTGAAACCAATGCTGTGGATTTCGTAGAAGATTTCAAAATGAATTTATATTCGAAGGAAATTTTCGTTTTTACTCCAAAAGGTGAAATAAAATCATTACCAAAAGGTGCCACTTCGCTCGATTTTGCTTTCAGTATACACTCTGAAATCGGAATTCGCACAAGAGGAACCCGTGTTAACGGAAAATTAGTCCCTTTAAATCACGAACTTAAAAGTGGTGATCAAATTGAAATTATAACCTCTCAATATCAAAAACCGACCATCAACTGGCTGGATTATGTGACCACATCAAGAGCAAAAAATAAAATAAAAAATGTTCTAAACGAAAACACTAAGAAAATCGCCGAGGAAGGAAAAGAAATACTTACTCGAAAATTAAAACACTTAAAAATTACCCTGAGCGAATCAGTTGTAAACGAATTAGTCAATTTTTTCAAGCTAAAAACAAGCTTAGATTTGTTTTATCGAGTTGGTGTAGGAGCCATAGAAAATCAACGATTAAAAGACTACGCTTCCCAAAAAAGCAACACCTTTATTAATTTTTTCAAAAATAAAATCAAGCGTTCAGCCAGTAATTCGAGTGTAGAAATTCACAAACAAGTACTCAACAGTAATTATGATATGCTGGTTTTTGGAAATGACCAAGACAAACTAGATTATAAGTTATCAACCTGTTGCAATCCAATTCCTGGCGACGAAGTTTTTGGTTTTATCACCATAAATGAAGGTATAAAAGTCCATAAAAAGGATTGTCCAAATGCCATAAGTTTGCAATCAAATTATGCCTATCGAATTATTCAGGCCAAATGGATTGATTCATCACAACAAGAATTTAAAGCCATCTTGCATATAACTGGAATGGACACAATAGGACTAACTAATAAATTGACCAAAGTGATTTCAGACAATATGAATGTAAATATTCAAAGTATTTCTTTGAGTGGAGATGCTGGAATATTTAATGGTCAAATAGCCGTGATTGTCCAAAATAACACCATTTTAAAAAGATTAATTGATAATATTAAGAAAATTGATGGTGTAGATAAAGTAACTAGAGAATACAAAAATTAAAGCTCCCTAACCCCCGAAGGGGGCAGAAGAAATTAATTAATTTATTAATATTGATATCAATTTATTACCCCTTCGGGGGTTAGGGGGCTAATATTTTTTTATCTTTGCAGGATATGACACAAATAGCATCAGATAATAGTAAAAATCAAGAAATCGTAAAAAATGTTTTTACAATGTATCTTGAGAATCACGGACATAGAAAAACTCCAGAACGCTACGCCATCCTTCAAGAAATTTATGATAGTGAAGAACATTTTGATATAGAAAACCTCTACATCAAAATGAAAAACAAAAACTATCGTGTAAGTAGAGCAACTCTATACAACACTATTGAACTTTTATTAGATTCAGCTTTAGTGCGTAAACATCAATTTGGACAAAATCAAGCACATTACGAAAAATCATATTTCGACAAGCAACACGATCATATAATTATGACTGATACAGGCGAAGTATTCGAATTTTGTGATCCAAGAATCCAAACTATCAAAAAAACAATTGAAGAAATATTCGACATCGATATTTCAAACCATTCCCTATATTTATATGGGACAAAAAGAAAAAAATAACAAACAAAACTAACTACAAACAACAAACAGAATGACCGTAGATTTATTATTAGGATTACAATGGGGAGACGAAGGAAAAGGAAAAATAGTTGATGTTCTTACTTCAAAATACGAGATTATTGCTCGCTTTCAAGGTGGACCAAATGCTGGACATACATTAGAATTTGATGGTATTAAACACGTTTTGAGAACCATTCCTTCTGGAATTTTTCATAAAACTGCCGTAAACATCATTGGAAATGGAGTAGTTATTGACCCAGTTGTTTTTCAAAAAGAAATTGAAGGATTAGCCAAATTTAATTTAGACCTAAAAAATAAATTAATCATTTCAAGAAAAGCACACTTGATTTTACCAACACACCGCTTACTTGATGCAGCATCTGAAGCGTCAAAAGGAAAAGCAAAAATTGGTTCAACTCTTAAAGGAATTGGCCCAACTTATATGGACAAAACTGGTAGAAACGGAATTCGAGTTGGGGATATTGAAATGGAAGATTTCAAAGAAAGATACCGCTCATTGGCAAACAAACACGAAGAAATGATTGCATTTTACGATGTAAACATTCAATATAACTTAGAAGAAATGGAAAAAGAATTCTTCGAAGCCATCGAAGAATTGAAAAAAATAGATTTCATAGATAGTGAGGAGTACTTGAATCAAGCGCAAAGAGCAGGAAAAGCAATTTTGTGCGAAGGTGCTCAAGGTTCTTTGTTGGATGTTGATTTTGGAACTTATCCATTTGTGACTTCCTCAAATACAACTGCAGCAGGCGCTTGTACTGGATTAGGAATTGCTCCAAATAAAATAAAAGAAGTTTACGGAATTTTCAAAGCATACGTAACTCGAGTAGGAAGTGGCCCATTTCCAACGGAACTTTTTGATGAAGACGGGGAAACAATGGCTAGAGTTGGAAATGAATTTGGTTCAGTTACTGGCAGAAAAAGACGTTGTGGATGGCTAGATTTAGTTGCCTTGAGATATGCAGTTCAAATTAATGGCGTAACCCAATTGATGATGATGAAAGGTGATATTCTTTCAGGATTTCCAACATTGAAAGTTTGTACTCATTACAACTACAAAGGCAAGAATATTTCTCATTTTCCATACAACATCGAGCCTGAAAACGTTACTCCTGTTTTTAAAGAATTCAAAGGATGGCAAGCTGATTTGACAGGTATGACCACTTATGATCAATTACCAACCGAGTTGAAAGAATACATTAACTTCATAGAAGAATTTGTTGAAGTTCCTATAAAAATTGTTTCTGTTGGACCAGACAGAAAGCAAACCATTTTAAAATAACAACTTAACGCTCTGAAATTTCAGAGCGTTTTTTTTTAATCTTGAAAACAAAAAATCAAACCGCAAATTCGCAAATTATTTTTTTGCTTCTGCATTTTTAAATTGCGAATTTGCGGTAAAATTAAAAACAAATGAACAACCCAAATATTAAAATCCAGCAAACCGATTTGCTCTCCGACGATTGGTACTTATTGAACAAAGTTACTTTCGATTTTTTACGAAAAGACGGAAAATGGGTTACCCAAAAAAGAGAAGTTTATAATAGAGGAAATGGTGCTGGAATTTTACTCTACAATAAGGAACAAAAAACTATCATTCTTACCCGTCAATTCCGACTTCCTGCTTACCTCAATGGCAGCGAAACAGGTATGATCATTGAAGTTTGCGCCGGAATGTTAGACCAAGATCATCCCGAGCAATGCATTATTCGAGAAACCGAAGAAGAAACAGGCTATCGTATAAAATCAGTTCAAAAAATTATGGAAGCCTATATGTCACCAGGAGCTATTACTGAAATTTTACATCTATTTATAGGTGAATATGATGCGTCAATGAAAGTGCACGACGGCGGAGGATTAGAACACGAACAAGAAGAAATAGAAGTAATTGAGATGATTTTTTATGACGCTTACCAGATGATTGCGACTGGTGAAATAAAAGATGCTAAAACCATTCTTTTATTGCAATATGCCAAAATAAACAATCTAGTTTAAAAGCATTAGAACAAAATTTTCGACAAAATTTACTAATTTTACTCAAACGATTTAAAATTTTGAAAAACGAAAAGAAAAAAAAATCTGCACTTCTCGAAAAAGCTGGAATTTCTACTCCGGAAATTATCAGTTCAATTGCTGTGGAGCAAATCCAGAAACATAGAAAAATCCAACCTTCTTCAAAAAATTTGATTGAAGGAATTATATCAGGAAATATTTCAGCTTTAAGTAGGGCAATTACTTTGGTCGAAAGCACCAACACTAGTCATTTGGCTAAAGCCAATGAAGTAATTAATGCTTGTTTGCCTCACGCTAATAAATCAGTACGAATAGGAATTACTGGAGTTCCAGGGGTTGGAAAAAGTACATTTATTGAAGCTTTTGGTAAACATTTGACTTCGTTAGGAAAAAAAGTAGCCGTTTTAGCCGTTGATCCAAGCAGTACAATTTCGCACGGAAGCATTCTTGGCGATAAAACACGAATGGAGGAATTAGTAAAAGATGTAAATGCTTACATTAGACCTTCGGCTTCAGGTGAAACTCTTGGAGGAGTTGCGCGAAAAACCCGTGAAACAATTACGCTATGCGAAGCTGCAGGATTTGACACCATTCTAATAGAAACGGTTGGTGTTGGTCAAAGCGAAACCGCCGTTCACAGTATGGTAGATTTCTTTTTATTATTGAAAATTTCTGGTGCTGGCGACGAATTGCAAGGTATCAAACGCGGTATTATGGAAATGGCGGATGCCATTGTTATCAATAAAGCTGATGGTGATAATATTAAAAAAGCAAATTTAGCAAAAGTAGAATTCAACAGAGCTTTGCATTTATTGCCTACCAAAAAATCAGGTTGGACACCCACAACTGCTACTTGTAGCGCCATAACTCAGAATGGAATTCCCGAAGTTTGGAAAACTATTGAAAACTTTCTAGAACTTACAAAAGGGAATAATTATTTCTTCGAAAAACGAAAAGAACAAAATCAATATTGGATGCTAGAAACGATTAATGAGCATTTGAAAACCAACTTTTACAATCATACACTAATTCAAAAGCTTTTAGAATCAACTAAAAAAGCGGTGCAAAATAATGAAATATCCCCTTTTGCAGCCGCTCAATTATTGTTGGAAAAGTATTTTAAGAAATAATTACTCTTTCTCGTAACGTTCCATTTCTCTGTCGTAAAATTCATTGGCAAGAACTATCAATCCTTCCATTTCGGCATTGAGTTCGCCTTCGTCAAGGTCTTCAGCTTCTTCCATAAATTCTACTTCATCATCTTTTAAATTGAGAATAAAACGTGGATAATCAAGGTGAATGATGAAAATATCTTCGGGAAAATCAGTATTGTCTCCTAGTAAAAATTTTGGTAATTCCATATAGTAAGGTTAATCGTTTAATTGGTTATTTGGTTATTTGGTTAACCGATTAAACAAATAACCGATTAACCGAAAAAATTATTTATCAGACAAAATTACTGGTGCACTTCCTTTTCCCATAAAAATAATTTTGGTGTTAGGCGATGTGGCAATTTCTTTTTGTGCTTTTATTTGTTCGTATTGCAATTGCTTATCAGTCAAACCAGTAGAAATAATCCTTTGATAATCAGCAATACCTTGTGCTTCCACTCTTTTTCTTTCGGCTTCTTGTTTCTCTTTTTGGAGTACAAAAGTCATTTTCTGCGCATCTTGTTCCGCATTAATTTTACTTTCTATAGTAATTTTAACTGAAGCAGGAAGATTGATGTTTCTAATCAACAATTGCTCTAAAATCAGCCCTCTAGTTTTAAAATCTTCTTCAATGCTTTTGAAAATTCGCTGTTGAAACTCGTTCCTCTTTGTAGAATACAAGGCGACCGCATCATAATAAACAGCATTGTCACGAATTCGTGTTCTGGTCACTGGACGAACAATTTTATCTGTATAATTTACACCAATTTGTTTAAAAATTTTTGGAGCATCTGTAGGAATGATTTTATACAAAACAGTCAAATCTATCACTACTTCGAGTCCGTCATTCGATAAAACACGAATAGCATCATCACCTTCTTGAGCACCTTCAGCGTGAATGGCTGACATCGTGTAATTTTGAGTTTGAATATCAAAATCAGTCACGTCAAGAAGTGGATTTATCAAATGCAAACCACTTTCCAAAACATCAGGCTGAACACTCCCGTAAAGTGATTTTACTCCTACTTTCCCTGCATCTATTTGCTTGAACATCGAGGAAAAAATTCCTAAAGCGATTACAATTAAGGCAACCATTCTAAGTGTACTCGAAAACCTAGCAAACGGATTACTTACATTACTTTTTAATCCATAACTGACAATAAGTAAAATAACTCCGATAATAATAGATAGTATCATTTTTATAAATTTATTTGTTTGTAAATTATACGTATTAATACGTTCGAAGTTACAAATTATTTAAGAAAAAACTTTAAATTTCTGAGTTTTCTAAAACTAACTTTTTGGTCAATCTTGCAAAACGAATGTACAAAAACAAAGCAGCTGCAGTCAATCCTGCCAAAAGCCCTATCCAGATTCCGGTTGCTCCCAAATTTGTATGCTTTCCTAAATAATAGGAAATTGGAAAACCTACAATCCAATATGCCACAAACGTAATATACATAGGGATATTGACGTCCTGTAATCCCCGTAAAGCTCCAAGAACAACTACCTGAATCCCATCGGAAATCTGAAATACCGCAGCAACTAATAGCAATTTTGATGCTATACTAATAATCTCTGCATTATCTAAAACTTGGAAGGGATCAGACATATTTAAAAATAAATGAGGAAGGAATTGATGAAAAATTACAAACATAATTCCAAAGAATATTTCTACTAATATGGCCAATAAAAAAATGGAACGAGCAACTATTATCAATTCTTTGTAATCTTTCATCCCTTTTGAGTGGCTAACTCTTATCATAGAAGCAACACTAAAACCCATTGCCACCATAAAAGTAGAGGAAGCCAGCGTCAAAGCAATTTGGTTCGCAGCTTGACTGTTTTTCCCTAGTGAACCCGAAAGCCAAATTGCTGCTGTAAACAAAGCTACTTCAAACAACATTTGCATTGCTGAGGGAAAACCAAGATTGATAATTTTTTTCAATATTGATTTTTTAATTTCTTTAAAGGTAAAATTTTTGAAATATCTTTTAAATGCTACATTGTTCTTTAAAATATAATGCATAAAAACCACCATCATAATCCTAGAAATTACGGTTCCCAATGCAGCTCCCAAAATCCCTAATTTCGGAAATCCCCAAATGCCATAAATCAATACATAATTAAAAAAAACGTGAACCACGTTAGCCAAATAAATTGCATACATCGAATATTTTGTCTGTGATAAACCGTCAGCAAATTGTTTATATCCCTGAAAAATAACTACAGGAATCAACGAAAAAGCAACCCAATCAATATAAGGAGATGCAAGTTCTACTACAGCTTCGGGTTGGTTCATTAATTTCATTATTGGTTTTACCAAAACAATTAAAATGAATATGGCGATTCCTAAAATGGTACTTAACAACAAACCGTGATGAAAAGTAGTTCTGATTTTTTTGTCGTCTTTTTCTGCATCAGCCTCTGCAATTAAAGGCGTTATAGCTGTAGAAAATCCAATTCCTAATGACATTCCAATAAAAATAAAACTATTGCCTAATGAAACTGCAGCTAATTCTGTTGAGCCAAGGTTTCCGACCATAAAATTATCTACAATTCCTATTAAGGTATGACCGAGCATTCCCAGAATAACGGGATAAGCTAATTGTAGATTATAGGAAAACTCTTTTGTATATTTGGAAAAATTCACTTCGGATTATTTTGGTTGGCAAATATAGAGTAAAACCCAACACAAATTCGACTGGCTCACCATTAAAGAGAAGTTTTCGAGGAAATCCTGGAGTATATTATAATCTTTTGATCATTTATAAAATTCTTTTTTATGCAAAGTTTTAGGATTGAATCCCAATTTAAAATTACAGGAATTGGTTCAGCATCAGGGTTATTTTATATGAAAAATTATTTATTTATTATATCTGATAATAGTTCTTTTCTTTATAAATATAGTATACAAGAAAAAGAATTGAATAAAATTCCCATTATGGAAAATCCCCAAGAAAATATTCTAAAAAAAGACAAATTTGATTTTGAATCTATTGCGTTAAAAGGGAATAAACTTCATATTTTGGGTTCAGGTTCTACTTCTAAAAGAGAGAAAAGAATCACATTCAATTTTGAGACAGAAACAATAGTTGAGAAAGATTTGACCAAATTGTACAAACAATTAAAGCAAAATACTTCAATTTCTGATGATGAATTAAACATCGAAGGTGCTTTTTTCATTACCAATAAATGGTATTTGTTTCAAAGAGGAAACGGAGCCAATTCAAAAAATGGAATCTTTATATTGAATGATAATTTAAATGACAATGGCAATATTGAATTTATTCCAATACAATTACCTAAAATCAAACATATAGAAACATCCTTTACCGATGCGATTTTAGTTGAAGATAAGATTTATTTTTTGGCCACAGCTGAAGATACCACTTCTACCTATGATGATGGTGAAATATTAGGAAGTATTTTGGGAAGAATGGACTTCAAAACATTAGAAATCGAAACTACTTTAAAAATTTCCGACAATCATAAATTCGAAGGGTTGACACTTTATAAAAAAACAGAAGATAAAATTGAATTCCTACTTTGCCAAGACAATGATGCTATGGTTATAGAAACTGAAATTTTTAAACTTGTTTTAACAAATTAAAGTTTCCAGCGTTTAAAAGGCTGGAAGCTTTTATATTTTAATCTACTTCAATATTCAAACCCGAGACCGCAGGTCGAACAGACGAAGTAAACTCCATACGCATACTTCCATCTTCATCAATTTTTGTTAAATTAATTTCTTGTAAAGTGTTGGCCAATTCTGGATTCCAAGGTGTTTTTACACGAACGTAATTCTCGGTAAATCCGTGAATATAACCTTCTTTATTTTCAGTTTCGAAAAGAACGGTTCTATTAGTTCCCAATTGGCTTTTATAAAAAGCACGACGTTTTTTTACAGACAAACTGCGCAACATTTTGCTCCGTTTTGCTCGAACATTGGCTGGAACTACACCGCTCATTTCTGCAGCTTCCGTATTATCTCGTTCTGAATAGGTAAAAACGTGTAAGTAGGAAATTGCCAAATCATTCAAAAAATGATAGGTTTCTAAAAAATGTTCATCGGTTTCGCCCGGAAAACCAACAATTACATCCACTCCAATACAAGCGTGAGGCATTACTTCCCGAATTTTATTTACTCGTTCCGTATAGATTTCGCGGAGGTAACGACGTTTCATCAACTTCAGGATTTCATTGCTTCCTGATTGCAACGGAATATGAAAATGCGGTACAAAAATTCGACTTTTGGATACAAATTCAATAGTTTCGTTTTTTAATAAATTGGGTTCTATGGATGAAATTCGCAATCTTTCGATTCCTTCCACTTTATCCAATTCTTGAACTAATTCCAAGAAAGTATGTTCGTGTTTTTTATTTCCAAATTCTCCTTTTCCGTAATCGCCAATATTCACTCCAGTCAAGACAATTTCTTTGATTCCTTGTTCTGAAATTTCTTTGGCGTTTTTCAATACATTTTCCAATTCATCGCTACGAGAAATTCCTCTAGCCAA
>CALPPA020000048.1 GCA_943325355.2 Klebsiella pneumoniae
CGGCCAATTCCCATATAAGGACGACCTGTTTTTGCCCAAGAAAAATATTGAACTGCAGTGAGCATCGTTTCAAAACGGATGATTTTATTCAAGAAAGAATTGGCAATTTTTTCATAAGCGCCATAACCCAAAACGATGGTTTTGTGCATCGTAAATTGGCAACTCATCGTCTTGATCCAATCTTTTGAAGCGGGATAACAATCAGCATCTGTAAACAATAAATAGTCATTTTTAGATGCTTTTATGCCCAGAGTCAAAGCGTATTTTTTGTTTCCCCAAAAGGCTTCATTGTTTTTTACTTTTACCAGTCTAACATTGGAATATTGTTTTTCGAATTCTTCAAAAATATCCGAAGTATGATCACTTGACGCATCGTCAATTAATATAATTTCAAAATCTGGATAATCCTGTTCAGCCAGTAACGGGATAAACCGAACTACATTTTCGGCTTCGTTTTTAGCACAAACGATAACGGAAATCGAAATTCTTTTTGGATTGGATTTTTGAATTTTGGAGAAAGCAAATTTCCCAAAAACTATCAGATAATATACAAGTTGAATAGCAACTACAACAATAAAAAAGTATAAAGTAAAGAGTAACATATAGGCTTGGCTTCTTTTAAAATCAGTGCAAAGGTAATTATCCATTGTCAATAAACCATCGATAAACGGGAATTAGTTTTGAGATTATTCAAATCTAAAATCAATCAATCTAAGTCTACACGTCTGTTCGATTTCTGTCCCGATTTTTATCGGGATGTATCGAGAACTCAAGCAATGAAAACTTCTCGATACAATTTTTAATAGTAAAACTGTCGCATTACTATTAAAAATCACTCGAAGAGACGATGCTTTTTAATTTCGGGAAAATCAAAAGTAAAACAGTATAAGTCTAAATCACGTTGACTTCGGCTTCAATTTGAATACCAAAAGTTTTGAAAATGGTGGATTGAATATCCTTAGAAACATCTAAAATTTCCTGTCCGGTTGCGTTGCCATAATTCACTAAAACTAAAGCCTGGTTTTTGTGAATTCCAGCATCACCAAAACGTTTTCCTTTAAAACCAGCTTGTTCTATAAGCCATCCGGCAGGTACTTTAACTTCGGTTTCAGAAACTTCATAGAATTTCATTTCTGGAAATTGCTGTTGAATTTTCTCGAAATCGGATTTCAAAAGGATTGGATTTTTAAAGAAACTGCCACTGTTTCCCAGTTCTTTTGGGTCGGGCAATTTACTTTGACGAATGGCAATTACGGCATTGCTCACATCTTTTAGAGTAGGAGTAACAACATTATTTTTTGCCAATTCAGCCGTAATATCACCATACGAAGTATTGATTTTATGATTGCGTTTGGTCAATTTGAAAACCACCGAAGTGATGATGTATTGATCTTTTGCCTCATTTTTAAAAACACTTTCACGATAGCCAAAATTGCAGTCTGAATTGGTAAACGTTTTCATTTCCTGGTTTTCAATGGTCATCGCTTGGCAGGAATCGAAAGTGTCCTTGATTTCGGTGCCGTAAGCGCCAATGTTTTGCACAGGAGTTGTACCTACATTTCCTGGAATCAGCGACATATTTTCCAATCCGCCAAAGTTTTGGTCAATAGTCCAAATCACAAATTCGTGCCAGTTTTCGCCAGCTTGGCTTTCGACCCATACAAAATCATCGTTTTCCTTGATGATTTTTCTACCTTTCAAATCGATATGAATCACTAATGCGCTGATATCTTTGGTCAAAAGCATATTGCTTCCGCCTCCAAGGATAAACTTTTTTTGTGATTTATTTTGTTCTAAAACTGCTCTTAATTCCGCCACATTTTGAACGGCAACAAATTGTTTGGCGCTGGCTTCAATGCCAAAAGTATTGTAGTTTTTTAGAGAAAAATTAGTTTGTATTTTCATAAATGGGAGTGCGTTTAAACTGAAACCAAAAGTAAGTATTAAAATTGAGTTGCATAGGTTTTCATCCAAATATGCATCATAAATAGTGGCATTATGAAAGGAAGCATTTTCCTATCGCCTTTTCGAAAATCTGCAACTAGTTTTTGTGCATTAATAGGTTCAAAATAGGGCATTCTGAACAAATCACTTTTCGAAAACGATTCTAATTCTTCTTTGAAGCCAGGGCTTTTTATCAAATAATCGCCCCAAGGAACACTCAACCCCACTTTTTTGAAATTCAATATTTCTTCGGGCAAACGGGCTGCCATTGCTGATTTCAGAATGTATTTCCATTTTTTGCCAGTGAAAAGCCATTTATCATCTAAAGAACCCAATCCCACAATGAGTCTTTGATCTAAGAATGGTTCCCTGCATTCAATAGAAGCACCCATAGTGCAACGGTCGTTTCGGTCGAGTAGCGAACACAAATAAGTATGTTGGTCAAAATAAAGTGCTTGTCGTCTTAAATTATTGGGATACAAAGATTTTGCATCTTCCATAATTTGTTTTCTGTATTCGTTTTTTGGAGGATTCGTAATTCCAAAAGTCTTTGCAATGTCATCTGGATAAATATTGGAACCATTGTAAATCACTAAATCATCATTATCTTTTATCTGGGAATAACGAGCCAATTTTTCATATCGAGGTTTTGTCGTGAAATAATCCATATGCCCAATGGTGCCAATTGTATTCAATAAAGAAGGGTATTTTAGTGCTTTGTATCTCACATAACCACCCATCAATTCATCAGCACCTTCGCCAGAAAGCAAGACTTTTACCGATGGTTTTGCTAATTGTGCTAGTGCCAAAATATGAGGTTCGCTCAAATGCATAATGGGTTCGTCCTGAAAATAAGTGGAATTTACCATTTTGTCAAACAGCGCGTTGTCCTCTAATTGCATAGTGTGAAATCCATAATCGAATTTCTCAGCCATCATTTTAGCCAAATGCGATTCGTTATGTTCTTTTTCTTTGAACCCAATATTAAAGGTTTGAATGTCTTTGTAGTTCTGCTGGTTTAACGAAGCCAAAATCGAGGAAGAATCGAGTCCTCCGCTCAATAAAACACCAACAGGAACATCGCTCACCATTCGCAATCCTATGGAATGATCAAAGGTTTCTCGAAACCATTCGACTGGATTTATGATTTTTGGCTGGTTTTGAATTTCTGATTTCAAATCCCACCATTTTTCATTTACAATTTTTCCACTTTCGTGAATGGTGAGAATGTGCCCAGGCAATACTTTTTTTACATTTTCATACAAGGTGTTTTCGCCAGCCACAAACCGATTGAAAATGTATTCTTCCATTCCGTCTTTCGCCATTTTTAGCGGAACTCCAGCCGTGAAAAGCGCTTTTTGTTCAGAGGCAAAATAGAAAGTCTCGTTGTAAAATGAATAGTATAATGGTTTAACGCCCATTCTGTCTCGAACGGCAGTCAGTTTTCGTTCTTTCTTGTCCCAAATCACAAATGCAAACATTCCGTTGAGGCGGCTGAGCATTTTTATGCCGTATAATTCATATAATTTCAATAAAACTTCAGTGTCAGAACTGGTTCGAATATCAAATCCATTGCTTCGTAGCTCCGGATAAAAGTCCTTGAAATTGTATATTTCTCCATTATAAACCATCACATATCGGCCATCATCAGATAGGAAAGGTTGGTGTCCAGCAGACGAAACGTCAATAACGGAAAGTCTTCGATGTCCCAAACCAATGTTGTTTTCTACAAACAAACCTTTGTCGTCAGGTCCCCGATGCTCGAGCGAATCGCGCATCGTTGTCAAGATGCGTTCGTCCACTTTTTTTTGTGATTGTAAATGCAAGATTCCGTTAATTCCACACATTGCTAGTTGGTTTTAGATGTGTGAATTAATTCGTGGTATTTATCGGCAATAATCTTCATATTGGTTTTGTAATCTGCATTTTCTTCCACAAATTGTCTGTTTTTTAAAACTGCAGCTTTTCTTATTTCTTTATTTTCGAAAGCCCAAAGGATTTCTTCGGATAACATTCTGAAATTGTCAATGGTAATTAATTGTCCATTTTCGCGGTGTTTAATCCAACTTTGATTACCAGGAATATTAGTTACAATTGGATAACAATTGGAAGCCATTGCTTCAAACAAAGATGCCGAAACCCCTTCTGTTATAGGCATACTGATATAAATATTGGAATTTTGCAATAACTCAGGTAATTTTGTGTTTGGAATTCTTCCGGTGAAATGGACCTTTTTTTCAATGTTTAATTTCTTTGCTAAATCCTTCAATTTTGGTAGTGCTGCACCATCGCCAACAATGGTAAGTTGGAAATCTATTCCTTTCTGGTTTAAAAGGTCAAATGCTTTTAAAATAATATCGTGACGATAATCAGATGTTAGTGATCGAGTGACAATAGCATTTATTTTTGTAGCATCTGCGGTGTTTTTATTGCTGAATTTCACCAAATCGATTCCTTTTGGCAGAACCATAACTTTGTTCATTTCGACATTGATGGCCTTCATCGAAATGGTCATTACTGGTCCCCAAGCGTGAATCAAATCCGCTTTTTTGAAAGCATATTGCTGAATTATTTTTTTTAAGGGTAACAAAAGAGATTTTTCTGGCCATAAATCGGTTCTGCCTTGTTGCGCAATGGCTATCGGTTTTACTCCTGATACTGCTGCTAGAAAGCCATAACTTGTGGTTCTCTCTGCAATTACCATATCAGGCTGGTGCTTTTTGATTAGTTTTTTGACTTGAAAAAGTCCGGTACAAAATTCTAAAAGTCTTAGAAAACGACTGAAAAAAGTATGATTTGGTGTTTTTAATTCCCAAGTAATAAATTCAAAGTCACCAAATTCTTTCAGTCCATTCATCCAAGTTATGGCATCGGCTCTGTACGTTTCTCCTAGAAAAAGTATCTTTCTTTTTGCCATTTGTTACATTATTCTTCAGAAGTTAGTGCCCGATTTATAAAATCATTCAAAGGTTTCAGCAAGATTAATCTTTTGCTCATTTTAGCAACGAAATCTTCTCTTGTCACTTCGGTAATATCAAATTTTTGCGAAGTCTCGAAGCTTTTTAATTTCAAAAATTCTATGGCAGGATGTTCTTTTTCGTATCCTCTTGGCGGATTTTTTAATACATTGGTTTCATTTCTGTCAAAATCTCCAAAGGCTGCTTTGAAGTTTTTATTGTGGAGAATTTCTTCCAAATCTTCGTAAAAATAGGCGATTTCTTTACGCACTTTTTTTAAATCTTCGGCTTCGGGGCAATACAATCCACCGGCGATGAAACTACCAGCTTTGGCTATATGAATATAATAACCGGAGCGATTATTGCCTTTCACACCACTAGACATCCAAACACCTAAATGATCTTTGTAAGGCGATTTATCTTTAGAAAATCGTATGTCACGATTGATTCTGAAAGTACAGTTTTTTACCTCGAGCATTTCTAATGAAGGATCAAGCGGTTTCATTGCATCAAGAAAATCGCCAACTAATTGATGGTAGTCTTTTTTGAAAACTTCGTAGCGCTTTTTATTGTCCAAAAACCAATCCCGATTGTTGTTGGCTTTTAAATCGTCGAGAAATTGTACACTGTCTTTTGAAAGCATATAGTTCGATTATTGTAATTGTTTTCTCAAATCTTCTTCACTGATATAACCGGAATGTTTCCATATTATTTTCTTGTTTTCATATAAAATTAGCGTAGGAAGTTCGACGATTTTCATTTCCTGAATCAAGGTTTTATTTTCATCAGCATCCAATCGGATGATGTCCACATTTTCTGCGCAATCTTTTTGCATCTTATCAAGGAATGGAGCCATTTTTTTGCAAGGCGCACACCATTTGGCATAGAAATCAATCAATACTTTTTTATCGGTATTTAACAGTGCAGCATATTCCGGGCTGCCCATTCCAATGATTTTGTCACTTGGTTTGGATAGACCAGCTGAATTCCATTTCATCATACCGCCATCTAGGTTATAAATAGTTGCGAATCCTAGTTCGGCTAATTTTGCGGCAGCTTTTGAGCTTCTCCCGCCAATTTTGCAATAGACAAAAACAGGTTTTGATTTATCAAATTTTTCAGCATCCGCTACAAAATTATCGCCAAGCCAATTTACATTTACAGCACTTTCAATATGCTCTGACGCAAATTCTTCAGGAGTTCTTACATCTAAAATCTGTGCTTTTGGAGTTTCCTTTATTTTTTTGGCGAAAGCCTCTGGAACAATAGTTTGAATACTTTTTGAGGATTGACCATTGCAGGATAATAAAGTAAAAGATAAAAAAAGTAGTATTAGGGAGCTAAATTTCATACTGTTTTTGATTTAATTATAAAGATGCTAAAATAAGTAATTTCTATTTGTAATATGATAAGTAGGAGTTAAAGAAAACTAAATTTTTTTAATTTGAATTTTCTGATTTTGCCTGATATGAATTTTTTTTGTTGGAACGAAAATTTTGGACTCTCAACAGGGAATTTTCTATAATATCTTCCCAAAATAAATTCACATCTCCGGAATGATAATTTTTCATAGTAAAGGCTAAATAGCGATAGGGGAAATGGGGAGTTGTAATCCAAATTACACCATCAGCAGTATGGGTGTCAAAACTATTTTTGTATAGTTTACCATTAGAATACAAGAACCCTTTGTGAAGTTCTCTGTGTGCAAAGGCTGTAGTGTCCCAAGTAACAGGGTTAATGACCACTTTTCCTTTGAACCACTTGTATTTGTCTTTGTCAAACTTTTTTTTGAAAGTGTTCCAATTTACAAACCCGCCAGTTTGCTCAGGCTTTTCCATAAAAGGTATCGTTTTAAATTGATTTTTATCTAATCCAACACCCGGAATATAGGCAGCAACTAACTGTTTTTGCAATGGTTTACCGTCAAAAAAATCTCTCAGTATAAGAGAAATATGAGTGCTTCCTTGGCTGTGGCTTGCCAGAATAATGCCTCGTCCGTGATTGTAATGTTTCAAATAATATTCGAACGCCGCTTTTATATCAGAATAGGCATTTAACAATGCAGTGGTACCACCATTTTCAAGTTGATTGTAAGAGCGGATATGTGCTTGTCTGTAAAATGGAACATACAAACTTCCCGAATTTGCCCAAGCCGAAGCCTGAAAACGCACGGCTACATTGAGCACTTTATTTCTTTGAATACTATCATCAATGGGAACATTCCATCTTTCGTCTTTTTTAGATAAAAGTAATGTGGGATAAACATAAAAAACATCAATCGAATCTTGTGGATTCTCTACAGTATATTCTTTTAAATTCTTAGGATAATTTCCGGGTAAAACAGCCCAAGTACTAGATGAAGAATAATCGACAGCATTTGTAAAAGCATCTGGTATTGTCGAATTATGATTTGTGTTTTGCACTTTGCAACCCCAAAAAAGGAAAGCAACAAACGACAAACTGAGTATTTGATGTTTCATTTTAAAGTGATTATAATCAAGCAAATATATTAATTAATAAAAAAATTACAGATTGAAAATTTTATACGTCTGGTGTGTTGATTTTACAATACTTTCAGTTCTTTCAGGATGTGTATCCGAAATAAATAGTTGTCCAAAAGTATCACTGTTAACCATTTCGACAATTTTAGCAACGCGACTTTCGTCCAATTTATCGAAGATATCGTCAAAAAGTAGAATTGGTTTTAGTCCGCTTTGGTTTTTGATAAATTCAAATTGTGCTAATTTCAAGGCAATTAAAAAAGATTTTTGTTGGCCTTGAGAACCAAATTTCTTTATTGGATAATGATCGATTTCAAACGATAAATCATCTTTGTGAATCCCTACACTAGTGTAATGCAAAGCTCTGTCTTTACTGATGTTTTCTTCTAAAAGAGTCAGTAAATCATTTTCGAATAAATGACTTTCGTATACCAATTGAACTGTTTCTTGCGAACCTGTTATGGCTTGATGATGTGTGTTGAAAATAGGGATAAATTGCTCAATGAATGCTGCTCGCTTTTCGAAAATGTATTTGCCAAAATTGTCGAGTTGTTCGTTATAAATAGAAAGGGTGTCGTTCTCAAAAACGTAATTCAAAGCAAAATATTTCAATAAAGCATTGCGTTGACTCATTACTTTTTGATATTGAATGAGCTGTTTCAAGTATTGAGAATCCAATTGCGAAATCACACTATCCATAAATTTTCTGCGGGTTTCGCTGCCTTCCACAATCAAATCTCTATCGGCTGGCGAGATGATTACCAAGGGAATGAACCCAACGTGTTCTGAAAATTTATCATAGATTTTTCCGTTGCGTTTTAATATTTTTTTTTGCCCTTTCTTTAGACTGCAAATAATTTGTTCGTTTCTTTCGTTGATTTCAAATTCGCCATCAACGACAAAAAATTCTTCACCGTGCTTAATGTTTTGGACAGCTAATGGGTTAAAATAACTTTTCCCATACGATAAATGGTAGATTGCATCTAAGGCATTAGTCTTCCCGATTCCATTTTTGCCCACAAAACAATTTATTTTGTTTACAAATTCGAAATTTGCTTCGGAAAAGTTCTTATAATTGAATAACGAAATCTTTTTTAAATACATTTGTAAGGCTTGCCAGTGTTGAGAACTTTGCTATTTTTGATTCCCTTTTTTAAAGTGGGTGCAAATTATTGAAAATTATCGATAAAAGTGGTTTTAGATTTGAATAAATATTATATTTTTGCCACTCACTAAATTAAATATTTTAAATGGCTACTTACAACAAAAGAGGATATAAACCAGCAAAAGAAAAAGAAGTAAAAGAAGTTACTGAAGATATAAAAGTAATTGAAAAAAACAGTGCAACTGCAGAGGTTTTTTCTAAATTAGATGAAACAGCATCAAAAACAGAAGATTTTGTTGCAAAAAATCAAAGAATAATTATTGGAGTTGTTGGTGCCATTGCATTAATGACTGTTGGTTATTTAGCGTATCAAAAATTTGTTGCTGCTCCAAAAGAAGACGAAGCTGCAACCGAAATGTTTCAAGCCCAACAATACTTTCAACAAGCTACCGATGGTGTAGCTAGTGATTCTCTATTTAAATTATCTTTAAAAGGAGCTGAAGGAAAATTTGGTTTTGTTGATATTGCCGATAAATATTCAGGAACAGATGCTGGAAATCTGGCCAACTATTATGCAGGTATTGCTTTTTTGAATACTGGAAAATATACAGAAGCAATCGAGTATCTTGGAAAATTCAAATCAGAAGATATGGTTTTGAGTGCTTTAGCAAAAGGTTCAATAGGTGATGCTTATTCTCAAAATAAACAACCAAAAGAAGCTTTGGAAAATTATATAAAAGCTGTCGAAGCCAATAAAAATGATTTTACAACACCACGATTCTTGTTGAAAGCAGGAAAAACAGCTTTGGCATTAGGAAATAAAGAAGAAGCGTTAAAATATTTCACCGATATAAAAGACAATTTTGATGCATCACCAGAAGCTGCTTCAGTTGATGTATTGATTGGATTGGCTCAGTAATTTTAGGATTTTACATTTAGATTTGGTAACTTTATCTTTTTAATTCTAAATCTTATTCCTAAAAAATAAAATGGCAACTATAAACAAAAATTTATCTGAATACGATAAAAATTCAATCCCAGACGCGAAAAATTTTCGGTTTGGGATTGTTGTTTCAGAATGGAATGATACCATAACCGAAGGGCTTTGTTTTGGAGCTGTCAGAGGACTTTTGGATAATGAAGTGCCATCAGAGCATATAATTCGATGGAATGTTCCAGGAAGCTTTGAACTCATTTATGGTGCCAAAAAAATGTTACAAACCCAAAATGTGGATGCTGTAATCGCCATTGGTTGTGTCATTCAAGGAGAAACCAAGCATTTTGATTTTGTTTGTGAAGCAGTTTCACAGGGTATAAAAGACTTGAATATTGAAACCGATGTTCCCGTTATTTTTTGTGTATTGACAGATAATACTATGCAACAATCTATTGATAGAAGCGGCGGAAAACACGGAAATAAAGGAACCGAAGCTGCTATTGCTGCTATAAAAATGGCGTATTTGAGGCATCAAGCTTCTTTTAGCCACCAATTAAAAAACCAACAATTATTGTCAACAGGTCCTTTGCAAATCGAAGGGTTGAAGATGATAGAAGAATAAAATAATTTATACACATCAAAAGCCTATACTATTCTATATTGATGGTATAGGTTTTTTGTTTTATTTATGTTTAATCCCAATAGAAATTTATTAAATTTGCTCACGTCAGTTTTTTACTGAACACTTTTTACTGAACACTGAACACTAAAATATAATGCCAAGTATTATTCAATTACTTCCTGATCACGTTGCCAATCAAATTGCTGCAGGAGAAGTCGTTCAACGACCTGCTTCTGTTGTCAAGGAATTATTGGAGAATGCCGTTGACGCAGGAGCAAATGAC
>CALPPA020000049.1 GCA_943325355.2 Klebsiella pneumoniae
AAAAACCAGTGTTTGGTCGATTTCAAAACCGGAGTTTCTCCAGTAATGGTTGATTTTGGATTGATCAAATCGGTAGCGTTTAAGGTAGAGCCACATTTTTCGCATTGATCGCCGTAGGCTTCTTCGTTGCTGCATTTTGGGCAAGTTCCTGTTACAAATCGGTCTGCCAAAAATTGATCTGCTTTAGCATCATACAATTGCTCGGTGACTTCTTCAATAAAATCGCCTTTGTCATATAACGTTTTAAAAAATTCCGAAGCTGTTTCGTGATGAATTTGAGCCGAAGTTCTAGAATAGTTATCAAAAGAAATTCCAAAATCTAGAAACGATTTGCGGATAATACCATCGTATTTGTCGATTACTTCTTGAGGGGTAATACCTTCTTTTTTGGCTTTCATCGAAATGGCAACGCCGTGTTCGTCGCTTCCGCAAACAAACAAAACGTCTCTTCCTTGCAATCTTAAATATCTGGAATAAATATCCGAAGGCACGTAAACACCCGCCAAATGCCCAATGTGAATGGGTCCGTTTGTATAAGGCAATGCCGCCGTAATGGTATATCTTTTTGGATTCTGTAACATAATTCAGTTTAATTTGCCGCAAAAATAAGCAAATTATTATTGTCATTTCGAGGAACGTTGTAATCTGGAGCTATTTCCTACACTCGAGGATGAAAGCCGAACAGGCGAAGTAATCCTTTGCAATCTTTCTATTTTTAAAGAAAAATAGAAAGTATATTCACTTCTATCCGAGCCCAGAAAAATATCTTATCATATAGCAAATTTGTCGAATGAACTATTTTCTTTCTTATTTTAAGATCTCTGAATTATTGACATTATATTTATTTTGTTGTACTAATGTAGTTTTATATTTTATTAAAAAATGCTTAACTACCAATCTTCTCTTCATATTGATCGATCTAAAGAATTTTAATTTAGACTAATAAAGTCCTCTTTATATTAGTTACAGAAATAAATAAAAATAGTCACATAAACTCCCACCGAATCTAGGATTTATCTCCAAAATATAAGGCACGTTGTTTTTAACTTTATAATTGAAACAACATATACCATTAAATCCAATTGTTTGTAAAATAGAGGTAAATAATTCTAAATAGGGACAATATGTAATTGTTATAATTACATTGTCATGTTTGCCCTTTATAACGCTTTCTGATTTAAAAATATATTTGACTGTTAATGAATTTACAATTTTATTGTCAATAAAATTTATGTGGGTAGCATATTCGTTTTTTCCTGTGATAATTTCTTGAGAAAAAAAATCGGCTGAGTTTAATTGTTCAGCATAATTTTGTTCGTCTTCAACATTATAAATTATAAAAGTATTTTCACTATATTCATCCTTATTTTTTTTTAGAATATAGGGAAAAGTAAATGGCTTTTCTAGCGCAGGAATATTAGACCCAAAGCCGTTAGCAATCATAAATTTATTAAATTCTATTTTATTATCGCATAATAAAATAGCATCCATACTTGGTATAGGTATCGTTTTGTTTTTAATTAGATTTCTTACGTTTGAATCCGTTAAATTTTTTAAAGTAAGAGGTATAATTAAATCGTATTCATCAATACATTTATCATCTAAAGTTCCATATGTTATAGTATGACTAGAATACTTAAATGCTTCTTTTAAAGCGATATACCACTTAGGCCTATCAAAAAACAATATTTTTTTTGATGAAAACCGATTTAAGAGTTTATAGCAGTTTAAAATTATATCAATTATAAAGTTTTGTACCTTATAATATACTTTTTTTGTAATCCAAATTACGTCTTCCACAGATACTTTGTATTTTGTTAAAAAATCAAATAAAAAACTAAGATATAATTTTAATCATAACAAACAGTTTTTATCATAAAATTATAGAAAATACCAGCTTAAAGAAAAAAAATAGTAACTAGATTCCCTTATATTCTCAATTTAACGATAGTTTAATAATACGTGTCATAATTGCAGCCGCTTGAATTTTTTAAGGCCTCTACGTTTGTTTTGAATTCAGGAATTATAGATTGAAATTAATTTATTTTTATACTTAAATAGCTAATCGAGGTAATCCTAGTTTTTAATGAGGCTTTATTTATATTTGTAACGTAAATTATCCAAGAGAATAAATTATGGCAAAAGGACCCGAAAAAAACATCAAAAACAAGGCTCTACACACTAAATTGCTTAAAAGAAAAAATACCAAACTTCAAGAAGAGAAAAAAGCAAAAGCAATCTGGTTGAAAGCTTTAGTGTCAAAAATGAATGAAAAAAAGAAGAATGACTAATCAATATAGCCGTAAGCGCGACATATTTTGTAGGTATGGATTTTATCCATTCAAAATTAAATGATTTATTGAAAAAGTACCTTGGTACCGATAATTTTTACAATCTTTGACCTCTAAAACAAAACAATATGAGCAAGACTAAACTTATTATCAATAAAAACGGATCGATAAAAATCGAAGGAGATTTTGAAATAATGGACCAAGATGGTGTCATTTATGGACTAGAAGGAAGAACTGCATTAGGGCTTTGTCGTTGTGGGTTATCATCCAACAAACCTTTTTGCGATGGTTCGCACCGTAATAATTTCGAAAGTGATTCAAAAGCATTTGATTTGCCTCCAATGAAAACGAAATAAAGAAAAGGGTTTCAACTTATATTTTCAAAGCTACATTTGTAACGATGTGGCTTTTTTATTTACCAGAATTTTTTAAAGCTTCCGGCCTTTCAAAGGCAGGAAGCTTTAATTACAAATCCTAAAAACTTTGTCCCATTTCTACCAAACATTTCCTTAAATTTGTGACCTAATTTATAATAATCCCAAGAGTTAAAATAGAACTTATGTTACAAATTGCATTTATTAGAGAGAATCAGGAGAAAGTAATCAAAGCTTTGGCAAAAAGAAATATGGACGCCACTGCTGTTGTTGAAGAAGTGGTACAACTGGATGAACGCCGTCGCGCCACACAAGTAGAGTTGGACGGAATTTTATCAGAATCTAATAAATTATCCAAAGACATAGGCGAATTAATGAAAGGTGGCGAAAAATCAAAAGCCGCAATCCTTAAAGAAAAAACGGTTTTATTGAAAGAAAAAAGCAAAGCATTAGCCGAAACTGCCGATCAATTAGCTGCTGATTTGTTAGAAAAACTATACACTTTACCCAATCTTCCCGCTGATATTGTTCCCGAAGGGAAAACTCCCGAGGAAAACCTCAACGTTTTCGAAGAAGGTGACATTCCAGTTTTGCACGAAGGAGCACAACCGCATTGGGAATTGGTAAAAAAATACGACATCATCGATTTTGAATTAGGGAACAAAATAACAGGCGCAGGATTTCCGGTTTACAAAGGGAAAGGAGCCAAATTGCAACGTGCTTTAATCAATTATTTTTTAGATAAAAATACAGCTGCAGGTTACAATGAAGTTCAGGTGCCGCATATGGTCAACGAAGCTTCGGCTTATGGAACGGGACAATTGCCAGACAAAGAAGGTCAAATGTATCACGACGCCACAGATAATTTATATTTGATTCCAACGGCAGAAGTTCCAGTAACTAATTTGTTTCGTGACGTGATTTTGAACGAAAACGAATTGCCGGTTTTGACTACGGCTTACACACCTTGTTTCCGTCGTGAAGCCGGTTCTTATGGCGCTCACGTTCGTGGATTGAACCGTTTGCACCAATTTGACAAAGTAGAAATCGTACGAGTGGAGCATCCGGATAAATCATACGAAGCTTTGGAAGGAATGGTCGAACACGTAAAAAGTATTCTTCAAGAATTGAAATTACCATACAGAATATTGCGACTTTGTGGCGGTGATATGGGTTTCACATCATCATTGACGTATGATTTCGAAGTGTATTCTACGGCGCAAGAACGTTGGTTAGAAATCAGTTCGGTTTCTAATTTTGAGACTTTTCAGGCAAATCGTTTGAAATTGCGTTTCAAGGACAAAGACGGAAAAAACCAATTGGCACACACTCTAAACGGTAGTTCATTGGCTTTGCCAAGAGTTCTAGCAGGGATCTTAGAAAATTACCAAACCGCGGAAGGCATTGTAATTCCTGAAGTTTTGCGAAGCTATTGTGGGTTTGATATTATTGACTAAATAATTTAACATATAAGTCATATAAGTTGGCCAGATATTTTACAAGACTATTTTAAAAAAACTTATGTGATTTATATGGTTAATAAAACAATGAATCAATGAAAAACCTCTTTCTTCATATCGCCCTGTTTTTCTCCTTGGTTTGTTTTTCGCAAAATGAGCAATTGGCGCAATATTATTTCGACAAAGGCGATTTTGAGAAAGCAAAAATCAGTTTCGAAGAATTATTAAAAAATCAGCCGTCGAACTCCCAATATTTTCAGAGAACTATAGATTGCTATCAGCAATTACAGCAATTTGATTTAGCAGAAAAAGCCATTCGAGAGCGATTAGATAAATATAAACAAGGTAATCTTATGGTCGAATTGGGTTATAATTTCCAATTGCAAAAAAATGAGGCTTCCGCCAAAAAGCAGTACGATGAAGCAATACAAAGAATCAAAAATAACCCAAACGAAGTATACGGAATTGCTAATTCTTTCGAAAGAAAAGCGCTTTTGGAATATGCCTTAAAATCGTATCAAACCGCAACAGCATTGCAACCCAATTTTAATTTCAATTACCAAATGGCTTTGCTTTATGGGCAATTAGGGAAAACTGAAATGATGATTTCCACTTTCTTGGACGAAGCCTACGCCAACCCCCAAAACTCTATACAAATCCAAAATCAATTGGCTCGTTTTATAGTTGAAGATGGCGACGAAAATTTCAACGAAACCCTACGAAAATCATTGATTACAAGAGCTCAAAAGAATCAGGATGTTTTTTGGAACGAATATTTAAGTTGGTATTATGTCCAACAAAAAGAGTTTGGAAAAGCTTTTATTCAGGAAAAAGCAGTTTACAAACGAAATCCGGAATCTTTGTCAAGTATTATTAATTTAGCGCAGTTGACTATTGAAGAAAACGATGCCGAAACCGCTAAAGAAATTCTGGGCTTTGTTCTCGAAAACACCAATGATTTAGAGTTACTTATCCAAGCCAATTCCTATTTGATTGAAATGAAAACCGACAAGGCGCAGGAAAAGGATTTCGCAGCCATCAACACAGAATTATCGGCCTTGTTGAATCAATTTGGAATAAGTCCTTTTACGCTTTCTTTGCAGCTTATTCAGGCACATTTTGTAGCTTTCAATTTGCGAAAACCCGAGGTAGGAAAAGCTACAATCAAGAAAGCGCTGGAATTGCAATTGAATGATTATCAAGAGGCTCAGGCCAAAATGGAGTTGGCAGATATTTTGCTTTTCGAAGGAAAATTCAATCAGGCATTAATTTATTATTCCCAAATTGAAGAGAATTTAAAGAATGATGCTGTGGCGCACGAAGCGAGTTTGAAAGCTGCCAAAACGAGTTATTTTCAAGGTGATTTTGTATGGGCATTGAAGCAGTTTAAGGAATTGAAGTCGGCAAGTACGCAATTGATTGCCAATGATGCTTTGGAATATTTCCTTTTAATTAATGATAATACCGTCGCCGATTCGACTCAAACCGCCTTGAAACAGTTTGCTAAAGGTGATTATCTTTTATATCAAAAAAGAAATCAGGAAGCGATTGCGCAGTTTCAGTCAATTTTGAAAAGCTTCAAAGGAGAACAAATTGAAGCCGTAACTTTGTTGCGTTTGGGTAAAATTCACGAAAAACAAGGCGAATATAATTTGGCTTTAGCCCAATATCAAAATATTATAACGCAACACAGTGCTGGAATTTATATTGACGAAGCCTTATATTTTTCGGCAGATATTTATAACAATACCTTACAACAACCTGATAAAGCAAAACCGCTTTATGAGAAAATAATTTTTAATCATCAAGATAGTATTTACTTTGTCGAAGCTCGAAAGAAATACCGACAATTGCGAGGAGACAAAGAACTGTAAAAGGTTAATCGGTTAACTGTTTATTTGTTTAACTGAATTAACGATTAACCGATTAAACAAATAACCAAATCAACAGTAAAAATGATAATTTACAACGTTACCACAAACATACACGAAAGCGTTCGCGAAAAATGGATGATTTGGATGCAACACAAACACATTCCTGAAATGTTGGCCACGGGAAAATTCTCCTCGGCAAGAATGGTTCGTGTTTTAATTGAGGAAGAAATGGGGGGAACAACTTATTCGGTTCAATATATAACCGACAGCAAGGAAACTTTGGACAACTATTATCAAGAAGATGCGCCAAAATTGCGTGACGAAGCCCTTCAATTATTTGGAGATAAAATGCTCTCTTTTAGAACGGAACTGGAATTGATTTCTGAACATTAAACAAAGAAATGGAAAAAGTAAAAGCCAAAAAACACCTCGGACAGCATTTCTTGAAAGACGAAAGCGTAGCAAAAAACATCGCCGACACTTTGAATCTTGAAGGTTATGATGATGTATTGGAAATCGGGCCAGGAATGGGAGTTCTAACCAAGTATTTATTGGAAAAACCAATCAATACTTACGTTATCGAAATCGACACTGAATCAGTAGATTATTTAGATGCCAATTACCCCAAATTACAAGGGAAAATCATCTCCAAAGATTTCCTGAAATACGATGTTAAAGACGTTTTCGGTGGAAAGCAGTTTGGGATAATCGGGAATTTTCCATACAATATTTCTACACAAATTGTTTTTCGAACATTAGAATTGCGCCATCAAATTCCGGAATTTGCAGGAATGTTTCAGAAAGAAGTGGCTGAACGCATCTGCGAGAAAAAAGGAAGTAAAACCTACGGAATTCTGTCGGTTTTGGCACAAGCCTTTTATGATGCCGAATATTTATTCACCGTTGATGAACACGTTTTTATTCCGCCACCAAAGGTGAAATCTGGAGTTTTGCGTTTGCGTAGAAAGGAAGATTATAGTTTGCCTTGTGGTGAAAAGTTGTTTTTTACGGTGGTAAAAACTGCTTTTCAGCAGCGCAGAAAAACCTTGAGAAATAGTTTAAAAACACTAAATTTGTCCGATAGTTTAAGAGAAGACGAAGTTTTTAACCTTCGCCCAGAACAACTTAGCGTTGAACAATTTATCGAATTGACCCAAAAAATAGAAGCCGATGGAGTTTAAAATCAGCAAAGAACTAATTCAAGAATTAGAGCAACTTATTCAAAGTAAAAACGACCAGCAGTTGGAAGTTTTATTGAATGACTTGCACCATGCTGATATTGCCGAAATTCTAGATGAGCTCGATATTGATGAAGCCACCTACATTTTTAAGGTTTTAGATAGCGAAAAAACCGCCGAAATTCTGCTGGAATTAGAAGATGATTTACGGGAGAAAATATTAAGTCGACTTTCGCCAAAAGAAATTGCAGAAGAGCTGGACGAGCTCGAAACAAATGATGCAGCTGATATTATTGCCGAACTTTCGCAAAGCAAAAAGCAGGAAGTAATCTCCGAGCTTCAAGACGTTGAACATGCCAAAGACATTGTCGATTTGCTTCGTTATGACGAAGATACTGCGGGTGGAATTATGCACAAAGAGTTAGTAAAAGTAAATGAAAATTGGAATGTTTTTACTTGTATCAAGCAAATGCGAATCCAAGCCGAAAACATCTCCAGAGTTCATTCTATTTATGTTGTAGATGATGAAGATAGATTATTAGGAAGATTGTCATTAAAGGATTTGTTGACAACTTCTGCAAAAACACCTATTAGTGAAGTATACATCAAAAAATTAAATTCTGTCAAGGTAGATACTGAGGATGTTGAGGTAGCCCGAATTATGCAAAAATACGATTTAGAAGCCATTCCAGTTATTGACGAATTGGGGCGATTGGTAGGCCGAATCACCATCGATGACATTGTAGACGTAATCAAGGACGAAGCAACAGAGGATTATCAATTAGCCGCCGGTATCTCGCAAGACGTTGAGGCCGATGACAGCATTCTGGAGTTGACAAAAGCGCGTCTGCCTTGGTTGGTTCTGGCGCTTTTAGGAGGATTTATTTCAGTAAAAGTTCTTGGATTATTTGGAGACGCAATGCTCCAACACGGAAATTTATTCTTTTTCACACCACTAATCGCTGCAATGGCTGGAAATGTGGGTGTACAATCATCGGCAATTATTGTCCAAGGTTTGGCCAATGATACTTTGAGTGGTTCCTTGTTCAACCGACTGATAAAAGAAGTTTCCTTGAGTTTGTTTAACGGAATAATTCTAGCCACAATATTATTTTTGGGAAGTCATTTTCTTTTAAATGTAGAAGTTATTATTGGCGTTATTGTCACAATAGCATTAGTATCAGTAATTATTATCGCATCGCTAATCGGAACATTTGTTCCTATATTATTGGATAAATTTGGTATTGATCCAGCACTCGCAACAGGCCCGTTTATAACTACTAGCAATGATATTTTTGGTATACTTATTTATTTTACAATAGCGAGATTGATTTTAGGATTTTAAAAACATACAAATGAAAGTACACATTATAGGAGGAGGAAATCTTGGAGTTTCCATAGCACTGGGGTTAACTCGTTTTTCGAAAGATAACCAAATCACCATAACCAGGAGGAATACAACAAGCATTCTTCACTTGGAGGAATTGGGCGTTACTGTTTCAACGGATAACAAACATAACATTCAAGAAGCTGATATTATTATTCTGACCATAAAACCATATCAGGTAAGCATCGTTTTGGCCGAAATTCTTCCCGTAATTTCTAACAAAGTAATTGCTTCTGCTGTAAGTGGATTGTCTATTGAAGCACTTCAAAATAAGATTGGAGACACACATCACGCCATCCGAATTATGCCCAACATTGCAGCTCAATTTGGCGCATCGGCGACATGTATTGCTTTTAATGAAAAAGACAAAGATAAGGCTCAAAATGTAGTAGCTCTTTTCCAAGAGCTAGGAACGGCTCCTATTATTGACGAAAAATTAATGGATGCGGCTACAGTTTTAGCAGCTAGCGGAACGGCTTTTGCCTTGCGGTACATTCGCGCTTCGATGCAAGCTGGTATCGAAATAGGATTCGATTGGAAAACGGCTTTAGCAATATCAGCACAAACGGTAAAAGGAGCTGCCGAAATGATTATGGAAGAAAACGTTCATCCAGAACAGTTAATCGATAGAGTGACAACACCACAAGGCTGCACCATTGCTGGATTAAACGAAATGGAAATGCACGGATTCAGTTCATCATTGATTAGAGGAATCAAGACTTCTTTGAAACAAATCAAGGGATAATATTTACATAAAAATCAAAAAAGGGAATTTATTAATTTGCTAAATTCCCTTTTTGTATTTATTTAAATTCTAATTATTCTTTTTGAGGAGTTAATGATTCTTGAACGGGAATTTTTAAACTGAATTTTAACCAAAAGAAACCCATAGTTCCCGCAATAAAAGACGCAATCAAAATAGCAATTTTTGAATAGGTGATCACATCTTCCCCATCATTTTTGAAGGCCAACAGCGTAATAAAAATGGACATTGTAAACCCAATTCCTCCCAACATTCCCGCGCCAATAATATTTTTCCATTTTAAATCTTTAGGCAAAGTACAAAAGCCTAAACTCACTCCTAAGAGAGAAAAAAGAAAGATTCCCAAAGGTTTTCCAATGACAAGTCCCAATAGAATTCCAAGCGAATTAGAATGACTTAAACCATCACTCCAATTAGAATCTATGGCGATACAAGTATTGGCAACAGCAAACAAAGGGAGGATTAAAAACGCCACAGGTTTGTGCAGAAAATGTTGAAGAATATAAGAAGGAGATTTTTTTCTTCCGTCTCCAAAAGGAATAACAAAAGCGAGTAAAACTCCAGTAATAGTCGCGTGAACACCAGAATTTAGCATAAAATACCACATTGCAATTCCACCAATCAAGTAGGGAATCAGGTTGTAAATCTTCAATCTATTTAAAATAAATAAACCTCCCATAATGCCTAAAGCAATGGCTAAATTCACAAAAGCAATGGATGTTGTATAGAATACGGCAATCACGATAATGGCTCCCAAGTCGTCAATTACAGCAAGTGCTGTTAGGAATATTTTTAAGGATGAAGGAACACGACTTCCTAAAAGAGACAAAATTCCTATGGCAAATGCAATGTCCGTCGCCATTGGTATTCCTGCTCCGTTTTGGGTTATGGTTCCGAAATTCAATAATA
>CALPPA020000050.1 GCA_943325355.2 Klebsiella pneumoniae
AACAAAAAATCACCGTCGAAGCCATTTATACCAATCAATTTCAACCCAAAGGAATGGTTAAATTGCAATCGATGAAAAACACGAATCAATATACGGTTTTAAATTCTGATGAAAGCACTAAAAGTGTTCAAATTGACTTATTCGATTTTGCAACCTTAAAGAAAGTGTCCTCTTTAATCGATACCAAAAATCAGACTAAATTGACCGGGGGAATACAGAGTTATTCTTTCAGTTCAGACGAAAAAATGATTTTGATTGCCAATAATACTATTCAAATTTACCGACATTCCTTCACAGCCGATTATTTTCTATACAATATAGAAACCAAGGAATTGAACAAGGTTCTAGAACAAGTGCAAGAACCTACCTTTTCGCCCGACGGGAAAAAGATAGCCTATGTTAAAGCAAATAATGTTTTTATTTATGATATAGCTTCCGAAACCAATAGCCAAATCACCACCGACGGAAAGAAAAATGCCATAATCAATGGAATTACGGACTGGGTTTATGAAGAAGAATTTGCTTTTGTAAGAGCTTTCGATTGGTGCAAAGACAGCAAAAAATTAGCCTATATTCGTTTTGATGAAACTCAGGTTCCAGAATTTAGTATGTCGGTTTTTGGAAAAAATTTGTATCCAAAAACGGAAACATTCAAATACCCAAAAGCAGGCGAAAAGAATTCTTTGGTTTCTTTGAATTTGTACAATGTGGATTCCAAAATTACCAAAAATGTCGATTTAAGCCAATACAATGATTTTTATATTCCAAGAATTGAATGGTCGAGTGATGCCAATATTTTATCTGCAAAAATATTAAATCGCCATCAAAACAATTTAGACTTACTTTTTGTAGATGGAACCACTGCCGCAACAAAAGTGGTTTTGAATGAAAAGGACCAATCGTATATTGATTTTGTAGATAATGATAATTTGACTTTCTTGACCGACAACAGTTTTATTTGGACCTCGGAAAAAGACGGCTTCAACCATATTTATTGGTATGATAAAACAGGGAAACTTAAAAATCAAGTTACCAAAGGCAATTGGGAAGTTACATCATATTACGGTTTTGACGAAAAGACCAAAACAGTTTTTTACCAATCGACAGAAAGCGGGTCCATCAATAGAGCTGTTTATAAAATTAGTTTAGATGGAAAAAACAAAGTAAAATTATCGCAACAAGTCGGAACCAATGCGGCTACTTTTAGTCCTGATTTCAAATATTTCATCAATTCCCTTTCGACTTCCACTCAGCCCACAATCTATACTTTAAACGATTGGAAAACAGGAAAACAAATTCAGGTAATAGAAAACAACGAAGCATTGGCAACAAATTTAAAAGATTACAATTTGCCACAAAAAGAATTTTTTGTACTCAAAACCGAGAAAGGAAATGAATTGAATGCTTGGATAATAAAACCAACCGATTTTGATACCAATAAAAAATATCCGGTTTTTATGTTTCAATATTCTGGACCAGGAAGTCAACAAGTAGATAACAAATGGAACACTGCCAACGATTATTGGTTTATGATGTTAGCTCAACAAGGATATATTGTGGCTTGTGTTGATGGTCGCGGAACCGGTTTTAAAGGAGCCTATTTCAAAAAAGTTACATACAAACAATTAGGAAAATACGAAGTCGAAGACCAGATTGATGCGGCAAAAGTAATAGGAAATTATTCTTATGTTGATAAATCCAGAATAGGAATTTGGGGTTGGTCGTATGGCGGATTTATGTCGAGTAATTGTATTTTGAAAGGAAATGATATTTTTAAAATGGCGATTGCAGTGGCTCCGGTAACCAACTGGCGTTTTTATGATAGCGTTTACACCGAAAGATACATGCAAACGCCACAAGAAAATCCTAGTGGTTATGATGAGAATTCACCAATAAATTTCGCAGAAAAACTTAAAGGAAAGTATCTGTTAATACACGGATCAAGCGATGACAATGTTCACGTACAAAATTCGATGCAAATGATGGAAGCATTGATTCAATCCAACAAACAATTTGACTCGCAAATCTATCCTGATAAAGATCACGGAATTCGTGGCGGAAAAACAAGAATACAATTGTTCAATAAAATGACTACTTTTATAAAAAATAATTTATAACAATAACCTTAACCAAAATAATTAATATGAGTGAAGCAGCAGTAAAATCAGCACATCCAAAAGGACTTTGGGTATTATTTGGAACAGAAATGTGGGAACGATTCAACTTCTACGGAATGCGGGCAATCTTGACATTATTCCTTGTAAATTCGTTAATGATGAAAGAAGAAGATGCTTCCCTGATTTATGGAGGTTTTCTAGGATTGTGTTATTTAACCCCAATGTTGGGTGGTTTTGTTGCTGATCGTTTTTTTGGAAATAGAAATTGTATTCTGATTGGTGGAGTAATGATGGCAGTTGGACAATTTTTGTTATTTGCCAGTGCCAGTATTTTTGGAAGCAATATCGGTTTTGCTACTACGCTTATGTGGTCCGCTTTAGGAATCATCATTTTTGGAAACGGATTTTTCAAACCCAATATTTCCAGTATGGTGGGAAGTTTGTATCCTAAACAAGAAAAAAGCAAATTAGACACCGCCTTTACAATTTTCTATATGGGAATTAATTTAGGTGCTTTCCTAGGTCAATTGATTTGTCCAATTGTTGGAGATGTAAAAGACGACGCCGGAATTCGTGATATTCACGCTTTCAAATGGGGATTCTTGGCAGCATCAATGGCAATGTTAATTGGAACTGCCGTTTTTTATGTATTAAAAAATAAATATGTTGTCACTCCCGATGGAAAACCTCTTGGCGGATTACCCTCAAAAAATGATGCTTCTGATTTTGAAGAAGGAGAATCTCAAAAAGCCGTTTTTTCTCAAAAAGCATTGATAATTGCTGGAATTATGTTTTTAACATTAGGAGCTATAATTCATTTTGTTTTTGATCAAAATTTAATTTACACCTTGATTTATTCTAGTGGGTTGACATTAGCAGGATTAATCGTTTCAGATACTTCATTGACTAAAATAGAGCGAGACCGAATATTTGTAATTTATATTGTGGCTTTCTTTATCATCTTCTTTTGGGCAGCTTTCGAACAAGCGGGTTCTTCACTAACTTTTATCGCAGATAATCAAACGGACAGGAACTTCTTTGGTTGGAATATGCCACCGTCAATGGTTCAAATTTTTAATGGATTATTTGTAGTTGCTTTTGCCATTCCGTTTAGTATGCTTTGGGATTATTTGAGAAGCAAAGACAGAGAGCCAATTTCACCAATGAAACAAGCTTTTGGTCTGGCCTTAATTGCCTTGAGTTATTTTATCATTGCTCACAACGTTAAAGATTTAGGAAACAGCGGACTTCTTGCCATCAAATGGTTGATCCTTTTGTATTTAATTCAAACTTGTGCTGAGTTGTGTTTATCCCCAATCGGATTGTCATTGGTAGGGAAATTATCTCCAAAACGTTTTTCCTCTTTATTATATGGCGTTTTCTTTTTGTCCAATGCTTCTGGTTATGCATTGGCAGGAACTCTAGGGTCAATTATGCCAGCAACAGGAGATAAATTTGTTAAAGCCAAAGAACTTGGCATTGACTTGCAAGGCGTTTTAGACAAAACAATTACTCCTACTGCTGAACAGTTAAAACTATTGGCAACCAACCAGATTAGTGATCACAATCCCGTTTTTGCAGGATTTGAAATCCATAACTTATTTGAATTCTTTATGGTGTTTGTTGTTTTGACAGGTCTTGCAGCAATAATTTTGTTTGCATTAACACCTATATTGAAAAAAATGATGCACGGCATTCGATAATAACTTTAAAATATTTTTATACCTTTCAAACCTACAAGAGATTCCTGTAGGTTTGTTTTTTTAAATATTAACTATTATGTGGAAAAGTCACCCTAAAGCATTGCCTTATTTGTTTTTATCCGAAATGTGGGAACGTTTTGGTTACTATTTAATGATTGGTATTTTTACCTTATATCTTAAAGATGTTGAAGCAGGTTTTGCAATGACCGAAAAAGAAGCTTCAGATTTATACGGAACTTTTATTGCTTTGGTTTTCTTGACGCCATTTATTGGTGGCTTGGTCGCAGACAGGTATTTGGGTTATCGCAATTCGATTGTGATTGGTGGTATAATGATGGGTTTAGGGTATTTGATGATGGGAATTCACAGTTTGCCAATGCTGTACACAGCGATGACATTAGTAATTGTAGGTAATGGTTTTTTTAAACCCAATATCTCCACTTTATTAGGGAATTTCTACAATGACGAACAATATTTAGATAAGAAAGACGAAGGCTACAATATCTTTTATATGGGAATAAATGTGGGAGCGTTTATTTGTAATTTCTTCGGTGCTGCGCTGAAAATTCTTTTTGGTTGGCAAGAAGCCTTTATGGCTGCTGGTGTTGGAATGTTTATTGGGGTTATTGTTTTTTTATTAGGTACTAAACATTACGGAGATAAAACAGATAAAAAAGGTGTGCAAGATGGAGATATGCCCTTTTATAAAATTGTACTTTTTATCTTATTACCCTCAGTGATTTTTGGGGTAATAGGTTGGTTATTGAAAGGAGTAACTTCAGATGTTAATCTAGATAGTTCTATTTTTGGTTCTGATAGTACTGATGCTTTTGTTTTTGCTTGTATTCCAATCATTTTCTTTTACGGAAGTCTTTATGTAAAAGCCAAAGCGGAAGACAAAAGACCAATTGGAGCTTTGTTGTCCATTTTTGCAGTCGTGATTTTATTTTGGGCAGTTTTCAAATTAAATGGCTCAGCACTGAATAATTGGGGTGATAAATATACTGATAGAGAATTAACAGGCACAGCACAACAGTTAGGTTCAAAGCTTGTTCTTACAGATACTTTAACCTACAAAAAGGATTCTGTAGCTTTATATGACGCAGCTTTTCGGATACAGAAAAAAGACGGAAAAGTAATAAAAGTGGTAGATTATCCTTTGTATTTCAGAAATGTGGCTAAAGAAAAATTGCCTAAGGAAGAAAATAAAATATTTACTTGGTCTGCTAATTTAAGCCAATCGATTAATCCGGGTTGGGTGATTATTTTGACTCCTTTAGTTGTAGCTTTCTTTACCTATTTAAGAAGCCGAAAGAAAGAACCTTCAACGCCTACAAAAATAGCTTTTGGATTATTAATTTCTGCTTTATCAGTATTGGTTATGGTAGCCGCAGTCCACATTGGAAATAATGGCACCGAAAAAGTTTCCGTTTGGTGGTTGGTGGCTAATTATGGCGTTATCACCATTGGAGAATTATTCCTGAGTCCAATGGGATTATCGGTAGTTTCCAAATTAAGTCCAAAAAACATAACGGCATTGATGATGGGTGGCTGGTTTTTATCTACCTCCATCGGAAATAAATTAAGTGGTGTTCTAGCTAGTTTATGGGACACTTATGATGACAAAGCCAACTTTTTCTGGGTGAATTTTAGTTTATTGATGTTTGCCACATTGATAATGTTTGCCTTGGTAAAAAACCTAAATAAAGTAATGAAAGAAAAAGGAATCAATTAAAAAATTATGGAACAAATTTTAACTCTCGAACAAATACAAAACTTCAAAGGCAAATATCCAAAACAATTGTGGTACTTGTTTTTCAGCGAAATGTGGGAACGTTTCAGTTTCTACGGAATGCGTGGAATGCTGGTTATTTTTATGGTGAATCAATTGATGATGAACGATGAAGTAGCTAACTTGCAATATGGCGCTACCCAAGCTTTTGTTTATGCATTTACGTTCATAGGAGGTTTGTTTGCCGACAAGATTTTAGGTTATCGAAAATCCCTTTTTTGGGGAGGACTTCTAATGATTGTGGGAAGTGTAATCTTGGCGGTTGATCCTAAACAATTCTTCTTTTTTGGAATAAGTTTCACCATTATTGGGACAGGTTTTTTTAAACCAAATATTTCGACAATGGTCGGAAAACTTTACAAAGACGATGACAACCGTAGGGACGCTGGGTTTTCATTATTCTATGCTGGAGTAAATTTAGGCGCTTTAATCGGAGGTTATTTGTGTATTGCCGTTGCCAATGGAAATATGCTTTCTTCGATAATTCCTGAACAATTGCGATGGAATGTTGCCTTCGGATTCGCGGCAGTTGTAATGATTATAAGCTTGTTGACCTTCGTCCAAACCCAAAAATCCCTAGGCGAAATTGGGCTTTCCCCATTGCTGGATATAGCAAATTCTAAAAGAAAAACTTACGAATATATTACTTACGCAGGTTCAATACTTGTTGTTCCGATAGTAATTCTTCTGGTTTCCAATTCAGGATACACGGATTTGTTTATGTACATAATCGGACCTTGTTCTTTGCTGTACTTGCTTTATGAAATGAAAAATTTCTCCATCAAAGAAAATAAAAAACTAATTGCAGCCTTGGTTTTCATATTGTTCTCCATCGTGTTCTGGGCTTTTTTCGAACAAAGTGGAGGCTCATTGAGTCTGTTTGCGGCAAGCAATCTTGACAACACAGTTCTTGGCGTTAAGCTTGACCCCAATGGAGTCAATAATTCCGCAAATTCCCTTTTTGTGATTGCATTCGCAGCTTTGGTTGGATTAGTTTGGCTTTGGTTAAGTAAAAGAAAAATAGAACCTAACACCGTTGTCAAATTCGGATTGGGATTTTTATTTCTTGCTGGCGGTTTCTGGGTGTTTTATTACACCAAGTTTTTTGCTGACGCCAATGGTGTTACTTCGTTGGACTTATTTACTTTTGGATGGTTCATAATCACGTTCGGGGAATTGTGTTTATCTCCAATAGGAATGTCTATTATGACCAAATTATCGCCTGCCAAATTACAAGCCGTAATGATGGGAATGTGGTTTCTAGCCAGTGCTTATGGACAATATTTTGCAGGATTATTAGGTGCGAATATTGCTGGCGCTTCAGAAAATGCAACTAATGTGGAGAAATTGATTGTTTATGCTGATGGCTACAAACAATTGGCGATTTACGCCTTAATTGCAGGATTGGTTTTATTAGTAATTTCGCCTTTGGTAAAAAAATTAATGCAGGAAGTAAGATAGCTGACATTATTTGGTATTATCTTTGTATAAATTTGTAAAAAAATTAATAAACTATGAAATCGAAGATTCACGAAGTCAAAAAATTAAATAAAATTATGAGTAAAAAAGCAATTATTCTAGTGGCATTTGTTTTGAGTTCTTTTGCAGTTCAAGGTCAAGAACTAAAATGGGAAACCGACATCAATAAAGCGATATCGGTATCTAATAAATCAAAAAAACCAATGTTGCTTTTCTTTACAGGAAGTGACTGGTGCGGTTGGTGCATTCGTTTGCAAAAAGAAGTATTGAAAACTCCTGAATTTGCAACTTGGGCAAAGAAAAACGTAGTATTGGTAGAGTTAGATTATCCAAGAAAAACACCACAAACGGATGTGATTAAAGCCCAAAACGTAGGATTACAACAAACTTTCGGGATTCAAGGATTTCCAACCATTTATTTTGCTACTGCCAAGGTAAAAGGAGGAAAACCAAGTTTTACAGGAATAGGAAGTACAGGTTATGTCGCCGGCGGACCAACGGCTTGGTTGGCTGAGGCCAATGATATTTTGAAAAAGAAATAATTTCAATCCAGTCTATAAAATCCCTTTTCGGCAGTAGCGTGAAAAGGGATTTTCTGTTTTAGGCAAGTTGCTTTCCATAGTTTTTGAATCGTTCTATAATTCGAAGCATCGGCAAGAACAAATTTTGGTTTTGTGGTTTGCAAAAACCGTTCAAGATTTATTTTGGGTGATTGGGTAAAAAGAACAATATCCGGATGAATATCCTTTGGATAAACACCCAAACTATCTACAATCAGAATCTTGTTTCCATTATAATATATCAAATTCTGCAAACTCTTTTTGGATTTCAAACTGCTGAAATTCCCCATTGCATAAGAAGCAAGCGTTTTGTTTTTTGATGCTGTTTTCAAAAGACTGTCATTTGCATAAAACGTAATATTTTTTCCTTTTCGTTCCGCAATCATCGTATTTTTTTTAGCATTAAAAATAACCAATTCGCTCTGGATTTGAATCCTCCGATGTGTTTCAAAATAGGTAATTTGGAAAATAATAATGGCAATCAAAGTCAAAGCAAGTCTATTGAAACTGGGTTTCTTGAACCAAATAATGGTTGCAATTAGCAACAAATACACGCTAACCAACAACTGCCAATTGAACGGAATGTCCTGAATGATAAATTGCTCCAAGGAAGCAATAGCGTTGATGATTTTGTTCAAAATAAATATGCTCCACTCTAATGATTTGGCGAGAAACAACGGGACAAAATCAAAAGCCGCCAAGACCATTACCAAAACTCCCAAAGCCATAATCACACTCAAAAAAGGAATAATCACTAAATTGGTGACGAAAAACAAACCCGGAAATTGGTGGAAATAATAAATACTCAACGGAAAAGCGCCAATTTGTGCCGCAAAGGAAACCGTCAAAATTTCCCAAAAGTAGTTTACAATTACATTTCTGGGTGTCCAAAGTTGCGCCAATAAAGGTTGCAACCAAAGTATAAAAAACAAAGCAACATAACTCAACTGGAAACCCACATCAAACAAAAACGACGGTTGAACCAATAAAATCAACAACATCGAAACTAATAAAGTGTGAAAAATATTAGTGCTTCTTCGCAGATACATTCCAATGGCAACAAACGAGAACATCGTAACCGAACGAAGTACGGATGGTGCCAAACCAGCAATCAAACCAAAGGAAGCTAGTGAAGCTAGAATAATTAGTAACTTGATAAAAGAACCACGACGCGTGTTGGGAAAAGGTTTTAAAAGAAACGTGACAAACAATAAAATAAACCCAATGTGCAATCCCGAAACCGATAAAATATGCACTGCGCCAGCAAATTGATAATCCCGGATAATCTCCGGGGAAATATCTTGTTGTTGCCCTAAAATTAAAGCAATGGCAACATTGAGTTCGGCTTTATTAAAGTTACTTTTCTCTAAGTTCCCAATGATTTTGCTTCGCAATCGTGAAGTGTAATACCAAACATCTTTTTCGATTACAGAACCTATTTTGATTTCTGAAGCATCGGCATACAGCTGAGCATAGATTTGTTTGCTTTCAAGGTATTTGCCATAATCAAACTGGTTGGGATTTTTTGCCGGACCGCTTTTGTATAAACTCCCATTGATTTGCAAATGTGAACCTATTTCAAAGGATTGCTTTAGACTATCTTTTCGAACATTCAGAAGAATTCTACCCGTTTTTACAGCATCGTCCACTTGATTAACAAGGACAATATAACGGTCGTTGTAAGCCGAACTTCGAAGCTTTTCTCTAACGGTAACAGCAACTAAATGCGGTTTCTCGAAAATGGCTTTACTTTGAATATAATTACTTTGCTGAAAAGAATTTGTATGAATGATTTGGGTAGTAGCACCAATGCCAAAAGCAAGAAAATAAGTGGACAACCCAAAATAGATTGGATTTACAAAATCTCTTTTCGACACAAAATAAGCAATAACAAAAACACAAATAAAGAGTAAAAGAAAAGCAAATACATTTTGTGGATTAGGTTGAAAATAAAACGCAACAAGGATTCCACTCAAAAAACCTATTGTGATTCTCGCTAAAGGGAATTGCAGTACTTTCATAGTGATAAAAGTACTCCTTTTATAGCTCAAAATAACTTTGATTTTTAATGCCCTACTTTTCCTTCAAAAAGTCATAAAGCCCTGTTTTTTATAATGATAAAAAAAAAATATTAACACTATTACGTTGTAGTACTTACAATAAAAGATTGCTTTATTAAATTGCAATAAATTTACATACTTTTAAAAATTAAATAATCTACATCTCCTGTTGTAAATAATTTAAATAAAGATAGTTGCGACTTGGTTATAGCCAAAAAAAGCTCCAATAAAGTACATTATTAAGACCTAGAATGCCTTTATGAGATTAAAAATACTATTTATTACAATTTCTATGTTTTCTCTAACATTTACTATGAATGCTCAAGATGAGATTTTCTGGAGCGGTTCCTCAGCAAATGGTAATTGGGATTGGGGTTCTGGTTGTAATGAAGCCAATGGAGGCAATTGGTACTGGCAGACTTCAGGGCCTGGAAATCGGCAAAGACCTGATTGTTTTGCAAGT
>CALPPA020000051.1 GCA_943325355.2 Klebsiella pneumoniae
ACAACCTTTTTGTTGGAGAAAGTACCGCCGAAAAAATAAAAATTCAAGTGGGAGCAGCCATCGAAGATCTTGAAACTCCTCCCGAAGAAATGTCGGTTCAAGGTAGAGATTTATTGACCGGTAAACCAAAACAAGTTGCGGTTACTTACAGAGAAATTGCCAAAGCATTGGACAAATCAATACAAAGAATCGAGGACGCCGTAATGGAAACTTTATCTCAAACGCCTCCAGAATTAGCAGCGGATATTTACAATACAGGAATTTATCTTGCAGGTGGAGGGTCAATGCTGAGAGGTCTTGATAAAAGAATTTCACAGAAAACAGATTTACCTGTTTACATTGCCGAAGATCCATTAAGAGCAGTTGTAAGAGGCACAGGGATGGCACTTAAAAATCTAGTAAAATTTAAAAGTGTTTTGATTAAATAGAAAAATATTTAATTAACGGTATTAGGTTTATAGTTTTACACATTTATTATACAGGCAAAAAATGCAGCAAATATTTAATTTTATATATAAAAACAGTAATAGATTGCTGTTTTTGCTGCTTTTGGGTATTTCGTTATTTCTTACTATTCAATCCCATTCGTATCATAGAAGTAAAGTGATTAATTCGGCCAATTTTTTAAGTGGCGGAGTTTATGAAAGAATAAACAATGTCAGCGAATATTTGAATTTGCGAACACAAAATGATGCACTCGCACAAGAAAATGCAAAATTAAGAAGCCTCCTTTTCGATTTAAAAGATACTGCTTCAATCCCAAAATTAGACAGCATAAAAGGACTTCGTCCGGATGACATCATCGTTTCAAAAGTGATTCACAATTCTTTTAATGCTCATGAAAACTATCTAACATTGAACTCTGGAAGTCTTGATGGAGTGAAATCAGATATGGGCGTAATAAATAGTTTGGGGATTGTAGGGATTGTAGACAACACTTCACCAAAATATGCTACAGTTGTCAGTATACTAAATATGAAATCTCAAATCAACGCAAAAATAAAAAAATCGAATCATTTTGGTTCTTTGATTTGGGATGGGAAAAGTACTGGTTATGCGCAATTGATAGATGTTCCAAGATTGGCAGCAATTAGAAAAGGCGACACCATTGTAACTGGAGGTCAATCCGTTATTTTTCCTGAAAATATTAATATTGGGACTATTGATAGGGTTTTTATTGATAATCAGACTCATTATTACACTTTAAACATAAAACTTTTTAATGATATGACAGATTTAGGTCACGTTTATATCCTAAAAAGTAAAGACCGCGAAGAGATTATTAAATTAGAAAAAGGAGATAAAGATGAATAGTGCCTTATTCGTAAATATTTTTCGTTTTCTGCTTTTACTGGCAATTCAAATTATTGTTTTCAATAATATGAACTTTCTAGGTTATATTAGTCCATATCCGTATATTCTTTTTATCATATTATATCCAGTTAATAGTAATAAATCGGGACTTTTGTTAGCCAGTTTTTTTCTTGGACTTATTATGGATATGTTCAGTAACTCTGGAGGAATTCACTCAGCAGCTTGTTTATTGTTATCCTATTATAGACCATATCTTTTCAGGTTTTCTTTTGGACTGAGTTACGAATACCAAACCGTTAAATTGAATGATGTATTGACACCAGAACGGTTTTCGTTTATATTGCTTTCGGTACTAATTCATCATATTGTACTGTTTACATTGGAAGCATTTAAAATCAGTTTTTTCTTTGACATCCTATTCCGAACCATATTAAGCACAATTTTCACAATAATTATCTGTATCATCATTATATATCTCATTAAACCAAACAGAAGATGAGAAAAGTATTGTTGCCTTCCTTAATAATTATAGTAGCGTCATTACTCGTTCTACGTCTTTTTTATCTTCAAATTATTGATGATTCTTTCAAATTAAAATCAGATAATAATGCCATTAAAATTAAATATGATTATCCCGAAAGAGGTTATATTTATGACAGAAATGGGAAGCTATTGGTGGCAAACCAGGCATCTTATGATATTATGGTTATTCCACGAGATTTAAAAAAATTGGATACTGTAGAGTTTTGTCAGTTATTGGCAATTTCAAAAGAGGAATTTATAAAAAAAATTGAAAAAGCAAAAGTATATAGTCCCCGATTGCCTTCGGTTTTTTTGGCACAATTGAATAAAAGTGAGTTTGCTGCATTCCAAGAAAAGATGCGAAAATACGAAGGTTTTTATTTCCAAAAACGTTCCCTTCGAGATTATCAGGTCAATTTTGGGGCCAACGTTTTTGGGGGTATCACACAAGTCAATGAAAAATTAATTCAGGAAAATCCTTACTACAATAGCGGTGATTTGATTGGCAAACAAGGCGTTGAACAAAGTTACGAAGAAATTTTACGCGGAATTAAAGGCGTAAAATACATTCAAAAAGACAAATTTAATCGTGAAATTGGTTCTTTCAAAGAAGGGAAATATGATACGATTGCTGTGCAGGGAGAAGATATCAATTTGACCATTGACCTTGAGCTACAAAAATATGGCGAGGAATTAATGATTAATAAAAGAGGAGGAATTGTAGCCATCGAGCCAAAAACTGGAGAGATTTTAGCACTTGTTACAGCTCCTTCATATGATCCTGCAATTTTGGTTGGTCGTCAACGCTCAAAAAACTACACCTTATTGTATCGTGATTCTATTGCAAAACCACTTTATGATAGAGGATTACTGGCAGAATACCCTCCAGGTTCACCTTTTAAAATTTTAACTGGACTCGTAGGTCTTCAGGAACGAGTAATTGATTTTAACACCAGATTTATGTGTAATCACGGTTTTGCGTATGCTCCAGGTCGATTTCAAAGATGTCATTGCGGAGGAGGTTCCCGAGATCTAAATGTTGGAATTTATAAATCCTGTAACGCGTACTTCTCGAATGTTTATTTGCGAACCATCGGTAAATATCAAAGCACACCTTACGCTGTTGATGTATGGAGTAATCACATAAAAAGTTTTGGCTTAGGCCAATTTATGGGTTATGATTTACCTACTGGTAAAAGAGGTAAAGTGCCTACCGCTAAAACCTATAAGAAAATGTATCCTGGATGGGGTTATAGTGGGAAAACGATTATATCAAATGCAATAGGTCAAGGCGAAGTCTTGATGACGCCGATTCAACTTGCCAATATGATGGCAACTGTCGCTAATCAAGGGTATTATTACACGCCTCATATCATTAAGAAAATTGAAGGCGAAAAAATTGACGCTAAGTATACTACAAAGCACGTAACCACCATAGACAAACAATTTTTTCCGCCGATGATAAATGGTTTATTTGACGTTTATAATTTTGGTACTGCTGCAGGTTTAAGAGTTGAAGGTATAGAGATTTGCGGGAAAACAGGAACTGCAGAGAATTTCGCCAAAATTAATGGTAAAAGAACACAACTAGAAGACCATTCTATTTTTGTGGCATTTGCACCTAAAGATAATCCCAAAATTGCCATTGCTATTTTAGTGGAAAATGGAGGATTTGGCTCCGTTATTGCTGGCCCAATTGCAAGTTTAATGATTGAGAAATATCTTACTGGAAAAATTACAAGAACGGACTTAGAAAAAAGAACATTGGAGAGAAGTTTACAAGATCGTTATGCTAAATTAGGAGGACAATCAGAAGCTGTTAAATTAGAAATGAAAAAAAGAGATTCTATTTTAAAAAGCAAAATGATTGTCCCGAAAATTAAAATGGACACAACCAAAAAAATTAACTAGCGTTTCATTTAAATGAAAAATCAAAGTTTAACCAATAATATCGACTGGGTGTGTATCTCCATCTATATAGCATTAGTGCTTATGGGTTGGCTAAATATATACTCTTCGTCTTTATCATCAACGGATGGAACGGCTGAAAAACAGTTTATTTTCATTGTTTTGACTATTCCGTTAATTTTTATTCTTCTTTATGTTGATGGAAAATTTTATGAGAAATATGCCAGTATCATTTATGGTATTTCTTTGTTGTCATTGGTTGGTTTATTTGCTTTTGGTAAAACCATAGCGGGTCAGCGCTGCTGGTATGGAATAGGGAGTTTTACACTTCAACCATCAGAATTTGCAAAAGCGGCAACTGCATTGGCTTTAGCCAAATACTTGAGCGATTCGCAAATCAATTTAAAGGATGTCAATCGGCAAATTCAGGCATTAGCTATTGTATTCCTGCCTGTAATGTTAATATTGCCGCAACCAGATCCTGGAAGTGCACTGATTTATAGCATCTTTATCATTGTTTTATATCGAGAAGGGTTACCAGCTTGGTATGTTTGGACAGGATTTGTCGCTATTTTATTATTTGTGTTGACTCTAGTTTTGCCACCACAATATGTAATTCTTCTTGCGTTACTTGCTATAATATTTATTTATTACAAGTCAAGACTAGGGGATAGGAATTTAGTTTTGAGCAGTATACTTTTTGTTCTGATTTCTGGATTTGTTTTATCTGTGAATTATGTTTTTAATAATGTTTTTAAACAACATCACCGTGATCGTTTCAATATATTACTTGGTAAATCTGTAGATATGAAAGGGATTGGATACAATACCAATCAATCTGAAATAGCGATAGGATCTGGAGGTTGGTTTGGAAAGGGATTTCTTGAAGGCACGCAAACCAAAGGAGGATTTGTACCCGAACAACACACAGATTATATCTTTACGACAGTGGGTGAAGAATGGGGTTTCCTCGGTTCGCTTGTAGTTGTTGGTCTTTTTGTGGGATTATTTCTTAGACTAATTTATCTCGCCGAAAGACAAAAGACAAAATTCAGTCGGGTTTACGGCTATTGTGTTGCAGGTATTTTATTCATTCACTTTTTTGTAAATATAGCAATGGTTTTGGGAATTTTCCCAACGATTGGGGTGCCTTTGCCTTTCTTTTCTTATGGAGGTTCTGGACTTTGGGGCTTTACCATTTTACTGTTTATTTTTATTAAAATGGATGCCAATAAAGTAAATGAGTGGTAATTATTTAAAACTCCAAGCTTTATAATCGCTGCTTTTTTCTAAACGGTTTTCTGTTTTGTTTTCTAATTTTGGAAAGAAATCAATTCCAGTTATTTTTTCGATACTATCAACAGAAACCACAAATGAATATAAAGGTTTGTCGCTCTTTTCGTTTGGCACCAAAAAAGCAATCATTTTATATTCTCCATCCGAATTTTCCAACAAGATTTTATAAAAGTAATTAGGAACCAAGACTTTCTCTTGGCCAATTGTTTTCAAATTAGGCTGTAAAACTCCTGCAGTAATGACGTAAACTCCATCATATTTAGTTGCCCAATAGCGTACTTTTTGTTCTAATCTATTCCAAATTCCACCATTGAAATCGTGTATTTGGGGCGAAATATTTGAAGTAAAAAAAGTATCATTATAAGCATTAATTTCAAATTCCATATCTCCAGCTGGACATAAATGTCCTTTGTCATAACCTGATTTTTTATAATTACGCCAATCAGCTGATCTTGTTTTTACTTTTGGATCTTCAATAAAATAGGGTCTATCAAAATTACTACTTCTTACATAGCTTTTTTTCAATTCATAAGCCACCCATTCTGCTTGTTCGTATTTTTCGTTATACGATAAAGAATAATAATCGTGTTTTACAATTTGATTTGTGGTTGATGTAGGAAGAAAATCAAATGATTGCGATTTGTTTTTTTTCTGCTCCTTAGCGTTACTAGTTGTCAAAACAGAAGTTGTCAATGAAGCAAAAAGGAAAATTATAATTATTCCAAAACTGAAAACGCTCCATAAATTTTTTTTCAATTTCTGGAGCGTTATGGCAGTTAATGACTTGGTTTCAGCATTCATCAAGAATATATTCTATTATGTTTTCACTAATTTTTGTTTCTTTATTTCAGCAACACTTTTTTTAGAAACTGGTTTAGATTGTAAATCGTCTAGAACATTCAGAGCTTCTTCTACATAAATATCTTTAGATAAACTTTCGTGCCATCTTTCTCTCTTTTCTTTAAGCGAAGCGTCTTTTAGCATTGCTTCCGCTTCTTGAGGCAAAGAAGAGAACTTGGCGTGATAGTCATAATCTGCAATTGGCTTGAATTTTTTATTGGTGTCTTCTATTGCTTTTTGACTCTTTTTAAATTCATCCATTTTTAAGCTATACAAATTTTCTTTGCTTCGTTCATCAATCCATTTTGCATTTTCTTCGATTAATTTAAACTGTGGATTCTCCGCAATTCTTTTCTTGCTATCTTCTATTGCTTTATCAAATTTGCTATTATTAGTCCAAATAGTATAAGGTGAAGGGTCTATTTTATCCCAAGGCATTGCATTGTCAACATCACGTTCGCCCATTTTCAAATAAGCATATCTATCTGGCATAACAATGTCACTACTTACACCCTCGAGTTGCGTGGAACCGCCATTTATTCTGTAAAATTTTTGGGTAGTTGTTTTTAATGCACCCAAATCTCCAGCACTGCTACTTCGAATAAATTGATTCAAATCAATTACGTTTTGAACCGTTCCTTTACCATACGTTTGTTTGCTGCCAATGATTATTCCTCTTCTATAATCCTGTATTGCTGCTGCCAAAATTTCAGAAGCAGAAGCAGAGAAATTATTGACCATAATTACTAATGGACCATCCCATTCAATCTTTTTGTCTCTATCATATAAAACCTCCTTTGTTCTGCCAGCTGATTTTATTTGTACAATTGGACCTTGCTCAATAAATAATCCCGCAATATCTACAACTGTCGATAGTGAACCTCCACCATCATCACGAACGTCAAGCACAATTCCGTTTACACCAGCTTTTTTCAAAGCTTCGACTTCTATAGCAATGTCTTTTCCGGCATCTCTACCGTCTTTATTTTCGAAATCAATATAAAATTTTGGTAAATAAATCACACCATATTTTAGTCCGTTTCTTTCTACTATACTCGATTTTGCATAGGTTTCCTCAATTTCGACAATATCTCTTATTAAGGATATTGTTTTAATAGAGCCATCCACTTTTTTTACTGTTAAACGAACTTCTGAGCCTTTTGGTCCTTTGATTTTTTTAACAACATCATCTAAACGCATTCCAACAATATCAAGAGGCTCGTCACTTCCTTGAGCTACTTTCATAATTACATCACCGGACTCTAGTTGTTTTCCTCTCCAAGCTGGTCCTCCAGAAATCAGTTCAGTGATTTCGGTAAAGTCATTTTTCTTTTGAAGACGGGCTCCAATACCTTCAAACTTCCCGCTGATACTTACATCAAAACGTTCTTTTTCTTCAGGTGGAAAATAATTAGTATGAGGGTCAAATCTAGAAGTTATAGAGTTAATGTAAACTGAGAACCAATCGTCTCGGGTTAATTCTTTCATAAAACCAAAATATTCATCTAATGATTTCATTGAACTTTCACGAGTAATTTTTTCTAATTCTTCAAAAGTTTTTGGTTTACCATCTGAAGATTTGTCGCTTTTGTCTTTTTCTGAATCCCTCAAATCATCAATAAATTCTCCGGGTTTTTTAGCATCTGAAGGGCTCTTTTTGTCTACAAGACCTTTATCTGAAATCCCTTTTTCTTTATTTTCTTGAATTTTCTGACGGTCAGTTAATGACGAAAGTGTAGACAACTTGATTTGTTTGCGCCATCTTTCTTTTAATTCCCCTGCATTTTTGGCATAAGGCGCTTTTTCATAATCCGTATTGAAACTTTCGTCAATTGTATAATCAAAAGGTTTGCTCAAAATATCTTTGTACAATTTTTTACCTTCTTCCATTCTTATCATTAAGCGGTCGTAGGTAAGATTGAAGAACGTTAAGTTTTTATTTAGCAATTGGTTATCAAGTTCTGTTTCATATTTCGAAAACTCGTCAATATCTGATTGCAGGAAAAACCTTTTGGATGGATCCAACGCCTCAATATAATCTTTGTAAACCCCTTTAGAAAAGGTGTCGTCTATTACGGCGGGACTGTAATGTCCTTTTTCGATTACAAAAGTTAATAACTCCAAGAGCATTTTATCTTTTTCAGAATCAACGCTTTTAGAGGAATTAATATTGAATGCAAACAACGTTACCGAAAGCAAAACTACGGCAAGAAGTATTTTATAATTTCGTTTCATAAAATTAATAATAGTATCCATAAATATTTAAAATTCAAATTACGGTAAAAACTGTGCCAACATAAGTATAACCTCCTATAAATTTTTGTTAAAGATATAAAATTGTTAATTTTTTTGAGATTAATCTTCGAAGAGGATTAATTTTGTTTCTTTGTTTAGTAAGAAATACACATTTATAGTAATATAATTTAACAAAGATAAATTGAAAACAACATCCATAAAAAAGGACAAACCTTTAATTTTAGTAACCAACGATGATGGTATTTCGGCACCTGGAATTCGGGCATTGATTGCCGTAATGGAAGAAATAGGAACCGTTGTAGTTGTCGCTCCGGATAGTCCTCAAAGTGCCACGGGACATTCCATTACAATAAACAACACTTTATTTATTAATAAAATTTCAAAGGAAAATGATGCTATTCAGGAATACAGCACTTCTGGAACACCGGTAGATTGTGTAAAATTAGCGGTTAACGAAATTCTGAAAAGAAAACCAGATTTGTGTGTTTCAGGAGTTAATCACGGGTCTAATTCCTCAATAAATGTCATTTATTCTGGAACGATGAGCGCCGCAGTTGAAGCCGGAATCGAAGGAATTCCAGCTATTGGATTTTCGCTTTTAGATTATAGTTGGAATGCTGATTTTGAACCCATAAAATCATTTATCAAAACTATCACTTTGGAAGTTTTAGAAAATGGGCTTCCCGAAAGCGTGGTTTTGAATGTTAATTTTCCAAAACTGGAAAAAAAGGAAATTAAAGGAATTAAAATCTGCCGTCAGGCAAAAGCACTTTGGATAGAAAAATTCGACAAGCGAAAAACGCCTCAAGGTAGAGATTATTACTGGCTTACTGGGGAATTTGTTAATCAAGACAACGGTAACGATACTGATGAATGGGCGCTTGCCAATGGCTTTGTTTCTGTTGTTCCGGTACAGTTTGATTTGACTGCTCATCACGCCATACAACAACTAAACACTTGGAATTGGAATGAAATCTACACTAAAACGAGTTTGCGATAGCAAACACCAATAAATAAAAGCGATACCATATATGACCGCTGACAAATAAAAATTTGCTTATATGAATAAGAAAGACATAATAATAGGTTTTATAATAGGTGTTTTAGCTTGTGTTTTGGGCATTTTTCTCTTTATCATTTTTTTCACTGACTTTGATTTTATGACAGGAATTAAAAGTATGAAAGCAGAAGGGAAACTAGGTAAATTAATCACTTTGGGAGCTATGCTTGATTTAGTCGCTTTTGGTGTTCTGCTGAAAATGAATAAAGACCTTATGGCTCGAGGTGTTGTTTTGGCAGTCATTATTATTGCGATTTTTACGATATTTGCCTAAACTTCTACAAACAAAACAACATAGATGAAATACTACATTATAGCAGGAGAAGCTTCGGGAGATTTACACGGCTCTAATTTAATGAAGGCTTTGTACAAGGAAGATTCAAAAGCCGATATTCGGTTTTGGGGTGGTGATTTGATGCAGGCTGTTGGCGGAACTTTGGTGAAGCATTACAAGGAATTGGCTTTTATGGGTTTTGTGGAAGTAGTATTCCATTTGAAAACCATTTTAAATAATATTAAAATTTGCAAGAAAGATATTGCTGATTTTCAACCTGATGTGATTGTCTTTATTGATTATCCTGGTTTTAATTTGCGCATTGCCAAATGGGCAAAAGAACAAAATTTCAAAACACATTATTATATATCACCTCAAATTTGGGCTTGGAAAGAAAACCGAATTACCGAAATCAAACGCGATGTCGATAAAATGTATGTGATTCTCCCTTTCGAGAAAGATTTCTACGAGAAAAAACACCATTTTCCGGTTGAATTTGTGGGTCATCCTTTGATTGATGCTATTCATAATCATCCGGCAATGGAGGCTGCCGTTTTCAGAAAAGAAAATCAACTGAACGAAAAGCCTATTATTGCTATTTTGCCTGGAAGCCGCAAGCAGGAAATCAC
>CALPPA020000052.1 GCA_943325355.2 Klebsiella pneumoniae
GGTATTGACACGCCAGAAGATTTAGAAAAGGCGAGAAAGTTGTTGTAAATAAAGTTTAAATCTTCATTAAAGTTTTAGTAGTTTTAACCCCAATTAATTTATGATTTTATGAAAAAAATAATGCCCTTACTATTGCTATTGTTGACCTTCACTGGACAGGCACAAATGAAAGCGGAAGATGTAAAAACATTTACCCTAGAAAACGGAATGAAATTCCTTGTCATAGAAGATTTCTCTATTCCCAACGCTAATATGTACTTTTTTTACAAAGTAGGAAGCCGCAACGAACATCAAGGAATCACTGGTCTTTCCCATTTTTTTGAACATATGATGTTTAATGGAGCTAAGAAATACGGTCCAAAGGAATTTGACCGTACAATGGAATTCAACGGTGGAGCAAATAATGCTTACACCACTGAAAATGTTACAGTTTATACGGATTGGTTTCCTGCTGCATCGGCAGAAATTATCTTTGACCTTGAAGGCGATCGTATTTCTAGCTTGAGTATCGATCCAAAAATAGTAGAAAGCGAAAGAGGAGTGGTTCTTAGTGAACGACGAACTGGTATTGAAAATTCTCCATGGCGACCTTTATCCGAAGGCTTGCAGGCAACCGCTTTTCAGGAGCATCCTTATCATTGGCCTGTTATTGGTTATGAAGACGATATGAAAAACTGGACCCAACAAGATTTAGAATTTTATTTTAAAACTTATTATGCTCCAAACAATTGTGTAGTTGTAGTATCAGGTGCGATGAAATTTGATAAAGTAAAAGAATTGGCTAAGAAATATTTGGAACCAATTCCCGCTCAAGCTGCTCCACCAAAGGTTCATATTGTGGAACCAGTTCAAACAGGTGAACGAAGAATTACCATAAAGAAAGAAGTAGAAACTCCATATCTTATGATTGGATATAAGACTCCAGAATCTAAAAATGAAGATTACTATGCTTTGAATATTCTAAGCTCTGTGCTTTCAAGCGGAAATTCATCAAGATTGTATGCATCATTAGTAGACCAAAAACAATTAGCCACTGAAGTATTTACTGATTATGGCAATACTTTCGATCCAAATCTTTTCAATTTATATGCAGTTAGCAATCAAGATGTAAAAGAAACAGATTTAGAACTCGCCATTTATGCCGAGATTGAAAAAATAAAAAAAGAAGGCATTACAGAAACAGAACTTCAAAAAATTAAAAACCAAAAATTAATTGAATTTTATAATCAAGTAGAAACTATTAACGGTAAATCAAATAATATAGGAACCTACGAAGTGTTTTTTGGAGATTATCGAAAAATGTTTGATGCTCCAGCCAATTATAATAAGGTTACAGTTGCCGACGTTCAGCGGGTTGCCAAAAAATATTTTACTAAAAGCAATCGAACAGTAGCAGTATTAAAAACTAATGTAGAAGAATAATATTATGACACGAAATATTCAAAAACTCATTCTGTGCTTTCTTGTAATCACAAGCAGCGCACTTTCAGCACAAGGTTTCAAATTACCTAATTATACAACTTTCAAATTACCAAACGGACTCACCGTTTCCTTAATGGAACAACACGAGGTTCCTATTATCAGTGTATCGGTTATATTGCCAGCAGGTGCTATTTATGATAATGATAAAGCAGGTTTGGCATCATTAACAGCCACATCTCTTAAACACGGAACAAAAAATTTCCCAAAGTCTAAATTGGACGAAGAGTTAGATTTCCTCGGTGCTGATGTAAGCACATCCGCAACAAAAGAATATGCTGGTCTATCTTCCGATTTTGCATCAAAAGACAAAGCTAAAGTTTTGAATATTATCAAAGAAATTTTGCTCAATCCTATTTTTGACGCCGCAGAATTTGAAAAAGAAAAAAGTCGTTTATTGGTTAGCTTGGGACAACAAAAAGAAAGTCCGCGATTAGTAATAGGAGCTTATTTTGACACCCTTTTGTATGGAGATCACGTATATGCGAATGTTAGAACTGGCAATAAGTCAACGGTTGGCAAACTAACAGTCGATGATGTAAAAGATTTTTACAAAACAAATTACAAACCTAATGAGGCTTCCATCAGTATTGTTGGCGATTTCAATACAAATGAAATGAAGGGTATCTTAACCAATTTGTTTTCCACTTGGAAAAAATCAGATTCGAAAATAGATAATCTTGCATCAAAACCAATTACTTATCCAACAGAAAACAGGGTTTTATTAGTAAATAAAGGTGATGCAAAGGAAACCACTTTTTTCATAGGATCTCCAGGAGTTAGCCGAAACAATCCGGATTATGTAGCTATAGAGGTAGTTAATACGCTTTTTGGAGGTCGTTTTACTTCAATGTTAAACGATGAATTGAGAGTTAATACTGGTTTGACTTATGGTGCTGGCAGTAGATTTAATAATTTGAAAAATGGAGGCTCTTTTTATATTAGCACTTTTACTGCTAATAAAACGACAGAACCTGCTATAGATAAAGCATTGGAAGTTTTGAAAAATTTGCATACTAAAGGAATTGACGAAAAAGCATTAAGCTCAGCGAAGAATTATGTTAAAGGACAGTTTCCTCCAAATTACGAAACAACCTCTCAATTAGCGGGCTTGTTATCCCAAATGTTTTGGTATAATTTTGATAAATCCTTTATCAATAATTTCGAAAGTAATGTAGATGGGTTAGATTTAGCGAAGGCCAATCAAATTATCACCAAATATTTCCCCAAAGACAAATTGCAATTCGTATTAGTAGGTAAATCCGATGAAATTAAGGCCATTGCCGCGAAGTATGGTAAAGTTATCAATGCCGAAATTAGTGAGGATATTAACAAGATGAAATAAAAAAAAGGGGATTAGGTTCCCCTTTTTTTTGGTGAAAATGTAAATCAAGATTCGTTTTCAATGTCGAAATACCCTTTGACTTTTATTTTCGCTGTGAAAAAATTCAAGAACAACACCACAAAAAATAAAAACAAAAAGGCTTGAGCTGTCGCCAATACTTTCCCTATTGTAGTCACAGGATAAAAATCGCCATAGCCAATAGAAGCCGAATTGATTGTACTGAAATAAATGGCATCAAACCAATGATTGAATGGCTTATTCAAATAATCACCGCAAGAGTACAAAACGCCAAACGAAATTATAATTTCGAGATAATTGAGGAAAAGTAAAAGCATTGACCTTTTGTAAGAGCGTGGTTTCGAAAACATATCCGAAGCAAAAATCAGAGTGGGAATGTACAATACAGTTTCTAATAACACATAAATCATTATCCAAATCACAAAATGATAGCTATGCCAATGATTGATTAAAATTAATAAAGGGAAAGTAACTTTAAGTAAAACATAAAAGTCTAGGGCTAAATCTCGATATTCGTAACCCTTTAAATAAGCTAAATATTTGATATAAACTCCCGGAAAAAGCAATTGAGATGATGAAAGAAACAAACGCACTAATTTTTCTATTCCATTGTCATCCTGATGGTTGTTGTCCCAAATCGCCTTTATATTCATAATGCGTTTCTGAACAGGATTGTATTCTGGTTTTGGAATCTTTGACAGATTTCCTAACAACAATTTTTTCAGAATCGATTTCATATTTTTGGTATCTGAATACGACTCTAATTTACGAAATAAATACTTAACAATTATTACAAACTACTATTAAAATTTGCTTTCAATCAATATCAATTCATTAGTTTCATCAATTAGATGCAGTTTTCTACTATTATATTTATTGACATCAAAGTTTTTGATATAATCCAAATTAATCTGTTTTTGTTTTTAGTTTAAAATCATTGTATTAAAAAGGATAAAGCCATTTGAATTGAGCAAAACACAAATTCGCTCTATGAAAAATGTTTCAAACAAAAAGTTGGGCATTTTTGTGTCTTGAAAAACATCAATAACAATTAGGTCATATTATTATTAGTTTTCAAGACAAATTCAAAGGCATCGTCAATTATTATTTCCAAATTTTGAATTTCGTCAACCTATGTCTTAATAACGCTTCCTCCAGCCACACCCAATACCAGAATTTGGCTCATTTTATTGATTTTTTTAAAACCAATATTTTTCAATCCAGTTCTTAAAATACGTTGTAAATTCCCATAAGAATAATTGGTGTTTTTGCTGTCTAAAACTAATTTCCCATTCATCAAAGTGATTTCTAGTGGTTGACTAATAGAAGATTTTTTTATTTGATATTGTGATTGGAATAATATAACTGAGCAATTTTTTTATCATTTGAGATATTTTTATCAAAAATAGGAGAATAATGTTAATTTTACCGAAAATAAAATCCAAATGAAAAAAAGCCTTTATAAATTTATTTTCTTCCGATTAATGGGTTGGAAAATTGAAGGTGCTTTTGATGAAAACATCAAAAAATGTGTTGCAATGGTTCTCCCTCATACCAGTTGGCATGATTTTTATTTGGGAGTTTTTACTAGAGGAATTGGTGGTTTAGAAATAAATTGGGTTGGAAAAAAAGAATTGTTTCGATTTCCATTCGGATTTTATTTCCGGTGGATGGGTGGCGCACCATTAGATCGTAAAAGAAGTCTCAATAAAGTAGATGCCATTGCAAGTATTTTTGATGAATATAAAGAATTTCGACTCGGAATAGCTCCAGAAGGCACCAGAAAGAAAGTCAATGAATTAAAATCAGGATTTTATTATATTGCTTTAAAAGCAAATGTTCCTATAGTTCCTGTTGCATTTGATTTTGGTAGAAAAACTGTAAAAATTGGAAAACCATTTTATCCAACTAATAATTATGAGAATGATTTAAAAATTTTACTAAATCATTTCGAAGGTGTTACTGGAAAAAATATGGAAAAGGGTTATCACATAGAAAAATAGTTATTCTATCGAGTACGTTTTGAAAGTTCCATTTTTATAAAAAATGACTATTTGTTCAATTTCCGAGTCTTTTCTTTGAAACGCTGGATTTCTTGTAGTTGTTAGATTAGTAACCAATTTGTGTTCTAGACCATTTTTTTGATTTGTTACATCTTCTGAAAGTAATTTAGTTTTTTTTTCAACTGTAGTTTCAATGAATTGATTGTTTAAAGTTGGAGTAGAAGTTGCAAAAATTTGGTCATCTTTTAATTCTGATTTTGGAAAAGTTCCCTTTCCATTCAAAATCCAATACAAATCTACCTCGGGAAAAACATCTAAAATTTTAAGAATAAAATCCAGACTTGGTTTGTTTCTACCAGAAAGTAAGTGAGACAAACTAGAGCGTTGCACGCCAATTTTATCTGCAAATGAAGAGGCATTTAAACTATAATATTCAAGAATAATTTCTAGTCTTTTTGTTAAATCTTCCGTGTTTACCATTGTAAATTATTTATTTACCTAACTCATTTACAAATGTAAACAATAGTAATGAAAACACCAAAACTACAATTGTAAATCTTAAATAATTTATTTAAAATAATAAATTAAAAATTAAAATAAAATATATTAATTTACTGATAAACAATATTTTAATAGTGTTAAAATATTTGTAATACAATTGTGAATCATTTGGAGGTATTGAAGGTTGATTTAAGAAAAAAAGTGTTTACATTTTTGAATAATATTCAATTTTTCTCGTTTACAAATGTAAATACAAAGATGTATACTTTTGTAAAACAAAATTATAATTATGGATTTAGAACAATTGTTTGACCAAAATAAAGAACCATCATTAAGCGGTCGTTATATTACTTTGGAATTAATCGAACCCTTATTTAATAAATTAAATGTTAATAATGAATTAGAAATTATTGGAAAATCAGTGCTGGATAAACCAATATATAAATACCAAATTGGAATTGGAAAAATTAAAATTCTACTTTGGTCCCAAATGCATGGAAATGAAAGTACGACTACAAAAGCCTTATTTGATTTTATAAACCTTTTAAATAGCGATTCAGATTTAGCACGAAAACTGTTAAATGCTTTTACTTTTTACTGTATTCCGATGCTAAATCCTGACGGAGCAAAATTGTATACTCGCGAAAATGCGAATAAAGTTGATTTGAATCGGGATTCTCAGGATTTGTCACAGCCCGAAAGTAGGATTTTGAGAGCTGCTTTTGAGAATTTCAAACCTGATTTTTGTTATAATCTTCACGATCAGCGGACTATATTTGGCGTGGGAAGTACTGGCAAGCCTGCTACTATTTCTTTTTTGGCACCTGCTTATAATGAATCAAGAGAAATTAATGAATCAAGAGGTAAAGCCATCAATTTGATTGCTGGAATGAATGATGTTTTGCAATACTATATTCCGGGTCAAATAGGGCGTTTTGACGACTCTTTTAATATAAATTGCGTAGGAGATACTTTTCAAAACTTGGGTGTTCCTACAGTTTTATTTGAAGCAGGACATTTTCAAGATGATTATAGTAGGGAAGAAACTCGCAAATACATTTTTATTGCTTTTGTTTCAAGTTTTGAAATACTAAACGAAAACGATGTAGTTGTTAACAAATATGACAAATATTTGAGTATTCCTCAAAATAAAGTACTTTTTTATGATTTTTTGTATAAAAATATCAAAATAAATTATGATGGTATTGAAATAATGACGAATTTTGCAGCACAATACAATGAAGAGTTAGTTGAAAATCAAATTATTTTCAATGCTTATATTGTAAAAATAGGCGAATTGGATGATTATTTTGGACATTATGAATATGATGGAAATCAAGCCTTATATCACGATAGAAATGGCGATTATCCAAAATTAAACCAAAAAGCTGATTTTTATATAGATAACAACTTGAAATTTGTAAATGGACTTTTGGTTTAATACAGAAGTGTTGACCAATTTAGTATGTAAAATTTTGCATTTGCAACAAATATTATTAATTTAAGAAATTATGAGTAAGTTCCGTTTAGATGAAGTAGACCACCAGATTTTGGATATGTTGATAGACAACACAAGAATTCCATTTACTGATATTGCGAAAAAATTATTAATCTCCGCTGGTACTGTGCACGTTAGGGTAAAGAAGATGGAAGATGCCGGAATCATAATGGGTTCCTCATTAGTTCTTGATTATGATAAATTAGGATATTCTTTTATAGCTTATGTTGGTGTTTTTCTTAACAATACTTCGCAAACTAAATTTGTTTTGCAACGTATAAACGAAATACCTTTCGTAACAGTGGCTTCTGTAACAACTGGAAAATTTAATATTTTTTGCAAGATTAGAGCGAAAGATACCAAGCACGCAAAAGATGTAATATTTATGATTGATGATATCGAAGGAGTTTACAGAACAGAAACTATGATTTCATTAGAAGAAAGCATTAACGATAAAAAGCGTTTGATGCATACTATTTTTAAGAATATGTAATTCACTTGAAATCTATTGCCAAATATGACCTCAAGTAAATTCTTGAGGTTTTTTTTTAATTTTTTTTAAACTAACTACTACTAATATAACCAATATGTATACTCATCCAAAAATTGAACGATTTAATGAGGAAGTTCTTTCTAAATATCACATTTATAATAGTGTTTTTATAACCTTGCCTTTTGATTCTATTGATAATACTGGGGTTTTACTTCCTTTATTTACTGATGTGTGCGACAATGGTTTCAAAAAACAGGAAACTCCTAAGGAAATTGTTGATTTTTTCACTAAAAAATACTTGCATAGTGTTTCTGAAAAAGAAAAAATTGATTTAATGTTTCGTTTTATACAATACATTGAGCGTCAAATTGTTCTTTTTGACGCCATTGAAGATGCTGCTTTTTCAGTTGTAAACAATATGGAAGGAAGAGGTTCTTTGCGAGATATTAAAGAGAAATCTGACGCTAAGAATGCAAAGGAAGAATTGATGGAGTTCTTAGAAAACTTCAATGTAAGGACTGTTTTGACTGCACATCCTACTCAGTTTTACCCAGGTCCTGTATTAGGGATAATCAACGATTTGACAGATGCTATTCGTAAAAATAATTTGCTTGAAATCAAGCAATTATTAGCTCAATTGGGGAAAACTCCTTTTATTCAAAACGAAAAACCAAATCCTTTTGATGAAGCTGTAAGTTTAATTTGGTACCTTGAAAATGTATTTTATGAAACTTCTGGCGAAATGGTTCATTACCTTCAAAAAAATGTATTTAACGGCGAATCTATTCAAAATCAATTGATAAAACTAGGATTTTGGCCTGGAGGTGATCGTGATGGGAACCCATTTGTAACTACAGAAATCACCTTGAAAGTTGCGGATCGCCTTAGAACTTCGATATTGAAATGTTATTATTTCGAAATGAGGAATTTAAAACGAAAACTCACATTCTATGAAGTGGATGCTTTAGTAGCTGAATTGGAGAATAAGTTGTACCGTTCCGTTTTTTATTCAAAAGGAGATATATTTATCACTTTGGATGAATTTAAAACACAATTAAATAAAATAAGATCTATTGTTATAGAGCGTCACCAGTCATTATATTTAGAGGAATTGGAAGCATTGCTAATTAAAGTAAATCTTTTTGGATTCTATTTTGCATCGCTCGATATTCGTCAAAATAGTAGAATTCATAATACTGTTTTTGAGGATGTGGTTAATTTTTATTTAAAATCAGGGTCAACTATATTTCCTGAAAATTATTTTCAATTGTCAGAAGATCAAAAAATTAATGTTTTATCCAATGTCAGAGGTAATCTTAATCCTAATTCTTTTGATAATGAAATAACAAAATCAACCTTAGAGTCTATTCAATCGATAAAAGTTATCCAAGATTCAAACGGAGAATCAGGGGCAAACAGGTATATAATTAGCAACAACGAGAGTGCTTTAAATGTTATGGAAACTTTTGCGCTTTTTCATTTAAATAATTGGGAGAACTTAACGGTTGATATTATTCCTTTATTTGAGTCAGTTGATGATTTACAAAATGCGCACATAATTATGGAAAAGTTATACAATAATCCTGCTTATGCAAATCATTTAACAAACAGAAACCAAAAACAAACCATAATGCTTGGTTTTTCTGACGGAACAAAAGATGGTGGCTATTTAATGGCAAATTGGAGTATTTATAAAGCCAAAAAAGAGCTAACTGCTATATCGAGAAAATACGGTATTCACGCTATTTTCTTTGATGGTCGTGGTGGTCCACCAGCTCGCGGAGGTGGTAAAACTCATAAATTCTATGCTTCGTTAGGACCAAAAATTGAAAATAATGAGATTCAGATTACGGTGCAAGGACAAACTATCAGTTCTAATTTTGGAACCTTGGATTCCTGCCGTTATAATTTAGAAAATTTATTAAGTGCTGGTGTTACTAATCAGGTTTTTAGTAAAGATAAAAATGAATTGACAAGGGATGAAATAGCTATTTTGGATCAATTAGCAGAATTAGGCTATGAAAAGTACTTGAGTTTCAAGAATCATCCTAAATTTATTCCTTATTTAGAGCAAATGAGCACCTTGAAGTATTATGCCAAAACAAATATAGGAAGTCGTCCCTCAAAAAGAAGTAAATCCGAAAATTTAGATTTTGCAGATTTAAGAGCTATTCCATTTGTTGGGTCTTGGAGTCAATTAAAGCAAAATGTACCCGGATTTTTTGGAGTAGGAACAGCTTTGAAGCAATTTGAAGATAATGGTAAATGGGAAGAAGTTCAAAATTTATATGATAATTCTTTGTTCTTTAAAACCCTACTAGAGAATAGTATGATGTCACTTGCAAAATCTTTTTTCCCTTTGACAGCTTATATGAGAAAAGATCCTGAATTTGGAGATTTTTGGCAAATTATTTATGACGAATTTTTAGAAACAAAAAGAATGTTGCTGAAAATTGCTGGTCATAAAGGATTGATGGAAAACTACCCAGATGGGAAAGCATCAATTGACATAAGAGAGCGTATTGTATTACCATTGTTGACAATACAGCAATATGCTTTGCTTAAAATAAACGAATTGAACAAGGAAAAGAACCCAAATTTAGACTTGATAAAAACGTATGAAAAAATCGTGACTCGTTCTCTTTTCGGGAATACTAACGCCAGCAGAAATTCCGCTTAGTGATTAAAATTTCAATACAATAAAAGTCAAATTTAAATGTATTTTTTTTA
>CALPPA020000053.1 GCA_943325355.2 Klebsiella pneumoniae
AAACCAACCGAAGGAGAAAAATGCTTTTAACTTTCTGCCACTTGTAACTCCCATATCTAAAAGAAAGATAGCAAGAAAGCCTTTAAAAAGGTCGTTTGTAAATGGTTTTATTCCTTCTGCTTGTTTATCGCTAGCTAAGTAACCTATAATTAAACTGCCTAGTATCAATAATACACTCCCATTTGTAAAGGAATGTTTTATAGCAGTACTTTTTTTTATTACTTCGGTTTCGTCCTTATTAAATATAGAAATTAGTAAAAGACCAACAATAATTGCAGGCGATTCCATCAAAGCCATAATGGCAACCATATGGCCATGAAGTGACAATTGTTGCGATTCAAGATAAGAAACTGCCGTCACAAATGTTACTGCACTCACCGAGCCATAAGCTGCTGCTATAGCTCCAGCATCAAACACGTTCAATTTTCTTTTAAGAATAAAAAATGTGTAAATAGGAATCATTAAAGCAATAAAAATTCCAAATAACATTGACCATCCAATCTCTATTGTAAATGCCTCATGAGCTAATTCTTGACCACCCTTGAAGCCTATGGCAAATAAAAGGTATAATGAAATAAATTTTGATGAATTCTCTGGTATTTCTAAATCACTTTTTAAATAAACAGCAATAACGCCAAGTACAAAAAATAGTAAAGCTGGGTTTGTTAAATTTTCTAATAGTAAATTGAAGTTCATAATATTTTTTAATTTATAAATTTAAGAATTAATCTACAAATTCTAGTTTGCCTGTGAGTAGTGAGTAATTTGCACCTACAATTTTTATTTCACCTTTATCTTCCATTTCTTTTAAGATGTCACTCTTGACTTTAATTTGGGAAACGGCATTTCGGATATTGTTTTTATTAACGGTTTTTAATTAATCCTAATTCTTTGAAGATTTATCACCTTGATAGCTTTGGCTCATTTCAACTGCGGGTTTAATATTTTTAAAACTACTATAAAATTCCCATATAAACATCCTCAATCGCACCTTTAATAGCGCCGCAGTGTTGATGCCCTAGAATTATTAATAACTTTGCTCCTGAAACTTTACAGTCGAATTACATATTCCCTAAAAGGTCGGTATTGACAAAATTCCCTGCTATTCTACCTAAAAAAACATCCCCAAGGCCTGGGTCAAATACATCTTCTACTGGTACTCTACTATCGACACAACTCAAAACTATTGCTTTGAGAAATTGACCGCCAGTGACTGCCTTTCTAATTCCTTCTGAATGATCTCTTTAAGTAATAGTAAGACTTTTAAATCGCTGGGTTCCATTTTTGATTACTTGTAAAACAACTTCAGGAATTAACGAAGCCTGTTATGATTTTGTCGTCACGTGCTTATTGATGTGAATTGCATTCTCAGTTTTTGATTTATTTACTAGTTTTTTAGTTTCAGTGTAACAAGTAACAACGCATTGTTGTCTTGGCGAATGCGTAAAAACAAACTGTTTGAATTTATTTTCATCTTATTTTTGAAAATATTAACCTTTTGCCAAGTTTAATATCATTTGTGATTCCATTATCATACACTAAGTTTCCGTTTACGAATGTTTTAACAATTTTGCTTTTGAAAAATTGATTTTCAAATGGAGACCAATTGCATTTATAAAATGTATTTTGGGTGGTAACCTTCCATAAATTATTCAAATCTACTAATACTAAATCAGCATAGTACCCCTCACGAATATAGCCCCGCTTCTTAATCCTATAAATTTCAGCAACATTGTGGCTCATCTTTTCAACTATTTTTTCAATACTTATTTTGCCTTGATGAACTAATTCAAGCATTGCGGGTAAAGCATGCTGAACCAATGGTCCACCAGACAAGGATTTGAAATAAGTCCCATTTTTTTCTTCGATAGTATGAGGAGCATGATCTGTTGCTATAATATCAAGTCTATTATCCAAAAGAGCTGCTAATAATCCATTTTTATCTTGTTCTGTTTTAATTGCTGGATTCCACTTTATTTTTGCTTCCAATCTTTCATAATCGTTATCTGAAAACCAAAGGTGATGTACACAAGCTTCAGCTGTAATTCGTTTTTCTCGGATAGGGAGTTTTTTCTCTAATAAGTTGGCTTCTGCGAGTGTTGAAATATGAAATAAATGCAACCTGTTATTATGTTTTTTTGCAATTTCTAAAACACGTTTTGTGGCTATTACACAAGCTTCTTCGCTTCTGATTTTTGGATGAAATTCAAATGGAATGTTTTCCCCATGCTTTTTGCGATAATGGTTGGTGTTATTTTTTATGATAGCATCATCTTCGCTATGCAATGCAACCAAAGAATCTGTGCGAGAAAAAAGTTTTTCTAAAAATTCGGGATAATTAGCCAAAATTCCCTCGTCATTATTAAAATATAAACCATCGTCGGTTATGCCACAAACAGTTTCATTATTTGTTTTTAGTGCTTCTTCTAAATTGTTTTGATTGATTCCCATAAAAAAGGAATAATTAGCCAATGAAGTTTTTGATGCTTTGATATATTTATCTTCTAACAAATTTTGTGTTAAGGTATTGGGTATTGTATTTGGCATTTCCATAAAAGAGGTTATTCCACCAGCTACTGCTGACCTTGATTCGGAATAAATTGTTCCTTTATGAGTTAAACCTGGTTCTCGAAAGTGTACTTGATCATCAATAACTCCAGGTAATAAATAAAGTCCTTCGGCATTAATTTCCTTAATTGAACTACCACTTGGCAAATTAATGGATGTACCTATTTTTTTAATACGTTCATTTGCAATTAGAATATCTGCAACAAAACTATTGCCTTCATTTATAATATTAGCGTTCCGTATGATTGTTTTCATCTATTCTTTTTTTGTTGCTCTTTCTAATTTGTCATTGATGGTTTTGCCCAAACCTTCATCTGGCAATCTTTCTGCTATGATTACATCTAGTTTATTTTGGTCTAGACGATGCATTGCTGCATATAAATTTTTAGCAGCTTCAGTAAAATCCCCAGATTTTGATAGTATTTCCTGATGAATAATAGTATTATTTTGAATAGGATTCTTAAAAAGTAGTAACCCAATTTTTTTTCCTTCAAAACTTTTTAATAGCTCAGAAATATCATTTGTAAGATAGGTGTCCGTTTTTGGTGCATAATGTCGTGAAAGCATTCCTGGTGCGTTTGGGGATTTGTCATTATTAGTCGTAATGCTCAATTTTCCAATAATTTTTTCGATATCTTCAATAGAAATGGAACCACGTCTGTATAATACGGGTTGGTCATTTTCAAATCCAATAATAGTAGATTCTAAACCTTTTTCGCATTCCCCTCCGTCTAAAACAACTTCGAGCGCCTCCCCAAAATAATTATAAACGTGTGCTGCACTTGTTGGGCTTATTGACCCAAACGGGTTTGCGCTCGGCGCGACCAAAGGAAATTCAAGGGTATTTAATAAAGCTAATGCTAAAGGATGATTAGGAACTCTGACAGCAACTGTTTTCATTCCAGCACTTACAAAATCTGAAATGTGTCCTTGTTTTTTTAACACCAATGTTAAAGGCCCAGGCCAAAATTTATCAGCGAGGAGTAACGCACTTTCAGGGATTTCCGTAGCAACATCGTAAATAGAAGCTGCTGACTTAAGATGAACAATTAAAGGGTTGTAAAAGGGTCTTTTTTTTAGTTCAAAAATTTTTTTAATTGCTATTTCATTAAAAGCGTTTCCTGCCAAGCCATACACGGTTTCAGTGGGAAGTGCTATCAGCTCATTTTTAAGAAGCACTTGTCTTGCTTTATTAATATCGGTTGTTATCATACTTCTTTTTATGGGTTACAAATATCACAGTACATAGGATCTTCTGTCTGTTTTCCATTCGGATATTGTTCTTCTTTTTTATAATTACATTTTTGACACGAATAGATATAGGATAAAGTGGAGCGAGTAGGAAAATTGCATTGCTCACAAGGTAGTCCTTCTTTTCTATCGGTAATTCCAAATCCCGGTGACTCACATTTTACACAAAGTGATTTTATCTTTTCAACTAGTTTACGAGTAGCTTTTTCAATCACCTTCATTCGGCTTGGATTATACATAGCCCGCATATCTGTTTCTACATAGGCTGTTCCGTAATGGGCAATAAGATGATGAAAAGTATTTTTTAGCTGCTCTTCATCGGTTATTCCTTTTACAATTTCAATACAATCATTTTCGGATTTTCTAAGTATTAATCCGTGAGAAGTGAAATTTGCATTGGTAGCAAATTCTTGCAGTTCCTTTTCAGTTTTTATTTCGGAACCATTAAAATTGGTTTCCATACTTAGCTCTCTTGCAATAATTTCTAAATCATTCTTTTTATCAATAAAAAGAAGAAATTCATCATCGGCAGGAGCAAAATAAATAGTTGGATGCATTCCAAAAGAACCTTCACTAGCAATAGCCAAATCACAATTAGCCAATTCCATTGCCATAAGGCACTTATTTCTGGCAGTAGTTATGGGATCATCTTTTCTTTCCATTTCTCCTGTAAAAGTCCCTAGTTCATCAGTATCAAAATCTGAAGTAATGAAACATTGTACACCCAATTCTTTTTCTAAAATTGGAGCAATCACTTTTTCCTTTTCGTGTTTGGTTGCTATTAGTAAATACCTTCCTTTGAACATTACTCATCCACTAGTGAAATATTTATTTGAGAGGTAATTAAAAGTCTTTTGTTATTCAATTTGGCCTCTGAAATTATTTGTAACATTTTTTCTGTTTCTTTTTTCAATTTAGGAATTCTATTTATTGCTATTTCATCAACTTTTCCAAACCTTATTTGTGAACTAAAAATTTTCTTTTCATGAAAGTTAATTTTAGCCAAAAAAATACCCATTAAAATTTCTTTAGCTTCTTCATCTGAAAAATTGCCTTCAATTAAGTTTAGTTGTTCTAATTTATTCATTTTATTTTGGATTTTAGGTGATAAATGTTTTGATGCCAAAGCTCCTATTATTATTGCTAAGGCAACGAATAGTTGACTAATTACAACATCTTTAGTTATGAAAGCCATTGTAGAAAGGCAATCATTAATACCAAGCAAAAACTGGTTTTAATACCATTAAATTCATTCTTTTTCAATTTTAATTATTGCTTCAACTTTTACACTTTTGGTTTTTGAATTGAAAGATTTTTTAATTCAAAAGTTATTGTTGCAAATAGTTTATTATATGTTTAATGCTGCAAAATTGAAGATTCTAATTCATAAATTTTTATTTATCTTTGTAATGTAATCCATAAAAATAATTAATGAACTATACATTGAATCAATTGCAGATTTTTTTGAAAATCGTGCAAACACAAAGTGTAACAAAGGCTTCGAAAGAATTGAACCTCACTCAACCAGCGGTTTCTATTCAGTTGAGAAATTTTCAAGCTCAATTTGACATACCTTTAACGGAAGTAGTCGGAAGAAAAATTTACATTACAGATTTTGGACTGGAGATTGCTGTAGCGGCCGAAAATATTATCAACCAAGTGTATGCTATAAACTATAAAACCCTTGCTTACAAGGGACAATTAACTGGGCGTTTAAAGATTTCAGTAGTTTCAACTGGTAAGTATGTAATGCCATACTTTCTAAATAGTTTTATGCAACAACATTCTGGAATAGAATTAATGATGGATGTTACTAATATCGATAAAGTTGTTAAGAGTCTGGAAAATAATGAAGTTGATTTTGCACTTGTTTCTATTCTACCCACTACCTTAAATATTGAGAAACTTGATTTACTTCAAAATAAGTTGTACCTGGTGGGGAGTGCCATAACAAAATTTAAAAATGGTATTGATACAAAAGAAATATTTAAAGATTTGCCTTTAATATTTAGAGAAAAAGGTTCAGGGACAAGACAAACAATGGAAAGTTTTATTGAACGGAATAACTTATCAGTATTAAAAAAAATGGAGTTAACCTCCAATGAAGCCGTTAAACAAGCCTTATTGGCTGGTTTTGGATACTCAATTATGCCATTAATTGGAATCAAAAATGAATTAAACAACAATGAATTGCAAATTATTCCAATCAAAGGTCTTCCAATTACAACAACTTGGAGCTTAATATGGTTGAAAGGAAAGAAACATTCTCCGGTTGCTACCTCTTTTTTAGAGTATTTAAAAAAAGATAAATCCCAAATCGTACACGATAAATTTAGTTGGTATGAACAGTATTAGCAGATTTGCTCTTGTATTTTTTTTATTTAATTGTCTTTAATGTCTGTGTCAGAAAATTTATTTTGTTCTGTCTTTCGGAATAATTCTATAAAATAACCTATTTGTAAAAAATCACGACCTGTTTCATCATTTATTTTGTAGTCGAACTGATGCAAATAACCAATTTGTATCGTTGTTGCTTTTGTTGGTTTATAATTAAATGCAACTAGAAATCTATTCCTTTCAAAGTAAGGTTCATTATTGGTGAAAAATAGCTCATCACTAAAACTTATTTGATACGGTTTGTATTCATTTCTCTCTTTTCCAAAAGGGTAGGAGACACCAAGTCTGTAGCGGAAACGGTTGCGGTAGCCATCGCTTGTATATCTCAATTCTGTACGATAACGTTGTTCTATTTTAAATTTCCCTATTGATTGAGAAAATAGTATCTGAGGCCAAATTCTAAATTCATCGTTGTTTTTTGGTAAAACAAAATTTCCACCTTCTTTGTAGGTTTGGTAACTCCCTGCACCTAAAGTTAGCTTAACGTTTTTGTGCAATTTGTAGTTAATAGCAACTTTATATTCATAATAGTGAAAATCACTGTAAAATTGTAAGGAACGCAATTGCGCTTCGCCAAAAGCACTCCATTTTTCATCATAGCTATATTTCAAATTCAGAATATTCCAACTACCAAGGTTGGAATTTTGAGCAGATAGTGTATTTATTGAAAAAAATACAGCAATTGTAGTTAGAAATAATTTCCTCATTTAATATCTTCGTTGAGTTTTTGTTTGTATTCAGAAATAGAAAATGATTTCATTGACTATTTATTAATTTGTTTATTTTCTCTTTCTTTCCCAATAAGGTTGATGCTTTCATAAAGTAACTTGGAGTTAATTAGTAAGCGGTCGAGTTCTTGTTCAAAAAACTGTTCGGTGTAATTATTCCATTTATTGGGGTATATCATAAGTTCTTTAAAACTACCTGCAAGTGTAGTGATATATTCCTTTTTTTGAGGAGTATCACTAATAAAAATAGGAGGATATAAATCGTACATCAACATCCAGTTTTTTGCAATTCTTGTTACCCTTCCATTTCCGTCAGCAAAAGGGTGAATTCTAATCAACTCATGATGAAAATATATAGCTCTTATAATTGGATTTGAAATATATTGTATTTTAAAGAATAGTTCTGATACTAATTGAGGAACTATTTTTGGGTCAGGGCAAATATGGGCTCCTATCTGAACCAGAGTTTGTCTGTATCGATTGGGATGAATAGCATTAGTTTCTGGTGAAATTAAGCGAAGAAGCTGAAACAATTATATTTCTTTATAAAAATTAATATCTAAAATAATTTCTTCAATAACAAAGTCAAGCGATACTTTTAAGTTTAGCAAATACTCCTTAGCTTCTTCTTCGTTTTGAGCTTCCATTTGAGCATTCTTCAAACTCAATAAATCTTTTAGATTACTTACACCATTTAAATAGATGTCTAAAAGGTCATCGTCAAGGTGATAGCGACTGTAAATAATAAGTCTGTAAATTGACTTTATGATGTTGTCTATTTCATCTATCTTTTTTTGATTTATTTTAATAATCTCTACTGGTAGTAATTCCATTTTATTGGTGTTCGTTTTTTGTCAGTTATAGCGTTTGCTAGGCTTTCACCTAACTATAGTCTATAAAACTTCCGTTTTATCCCAACAAATGTAACAAAATAGTTGCTAAAAAAACCTCGTCACTATTCCAATTTGAAGTTGTTTTTTGTCATAGAATGCGTAGCAGCGTTTTCCTCAAAAAACAACATCGATCTCTCTCGACTGGTGTTGTTTAATAACCCTGTCAGAGTTCAAAACTCTGACAGGGTTGATGTTGCTAGTGAGATTGCCACGCTACCGCTCGCAATGACAAATCACGAAACCAACTCACTCTGATTCCTGAAAACCAATTTCCCATCAAAAGCATCAATCAAAACGATGCTATCGGTAGTTATGGTTCCTGCCAAAATCTCTTTCGATAATTGGTTGAGTACGTCTCTTTGTATTACACGTTTTACGGGTCTGGCACCAAATTGCAGATCATTTCCTTTTTCAGAAAGATATTCTATTGCTTCTAGTCCCATACTTTCACAATCGGTAGCGCAATTTAGCAAACTGTGTTCATTTGAATTGGCAATTTTATTAATTCTTATGGGTTTGCTCTCGCTTGTGAGAACGGATTGCAAATCCACTTTATCCACAACGGAAATATTTAGTGCATATCTAGGACGTCGGATTATTGTTATTTAAAGAGAATAGTTTTTGAACATATAAATCCAAATCATTCGTGATAAGCGAATATTGACAAAACACAATGGCATAATGACAGATGCAATTATTGGTATTATTCTTAAATCGAAAGTTTTATCAAAAAATTGATGTGCCACCAAATAAGTTATCATTCCTTCTCCAACGGTCAATGCATAATTGACGAACATAGCTCCAAAAAAATATCCCGGTTCTTTTTCATATTTAAAGTTGCAATGACTGCAATATTCGTTCATTTTGACAAAGCTATAACTAAGGAAAAAACTTCCGTTTTTAAATACTTTTCCTTTGTTGCAATTTGGACATTCATTTTTTACGATGTGCAGTATTGTATTAATCATAATTTTATATTTTTATTGCAAAGCTATTGTTTATATATATAGTAAAGTTTTCATATATTCGCCTATAATGGTATTATAAAGACATTTTATTTGTGCAAAGACACCCTATTTACGAAATAAAGAAATTTAATTGCAAGACAAATGTAAATGATTTGTATGTCAATGATTTCAAATCCCATTTGACAAATAATGATTTTATTGAAAATACCCATAGTCATAACTTCTATTTGTTAGTGTTCTTTAATAAAGGGACAGGTCTTCATATGATTGATTTTGATCAATTTGAAATCAAGCCGGGAAGTTTTTATATTCTGAAGCCAGGTCAGGTTCATAGTTGGCAGCTTTCGAAAGATATTGATGGCTATATTGTGTTCTATTCCCAGGAAGTTTACAATTTGTATTATGGAAACAAGAAAATTGAAGAATACCCATTTTATAAAAATTCTAAAAATTCGCCCGAAATCCTTTTGGACGAATTACAGACAGCGGAAATAGAAAAATATTTTGAGATCTTGATTGATGAAGGCAAAAGAAACGAGTTCAAGAAACTGGATAAGTTGTTGAATATGATAGACAGTATTTTGATAGAGTTGGCGAGAATTTACGATTCTTTTAATACGCATGCAGTTCATCCTTACAATCTCAAAATTAATATGCTGGAAATTTTACTCGATAGACATTTCAAACAAGAGAAAGCGCCTTCTTTTTATGCCGACAAAATGAATATGAGTTTAAAGCATCTCAACAGGATCTGTAAAGATGTTTTAAACGTCACTTTGACTGATTTTATATATGGCAAGATTATTTTAGAAAGTAAAAGACTGATTTCTGTCGAAGGAAAACCAATTAATGAGGTCGCCAATGCATTGGGTTTTGTTAATTATTCTTATTATACCAAAGTTTTTAAAAAATACACTGGAATGACCCCCAAAAATTTTAAAAAGCAATCTCATTTCTAAGTTTTTGTTATTCGTTTAATGCTTGAGCATAAGTTTGATTATTCGGTCTGATTTGATTCGTTTGAAAAAATGTGGCACCTTGTTTTTTTAAATAGATAAAAAAAATATTAAAATTTTTTTAAAAGTTTCTAAATGTTTTGTTTCTAAAATTAGAATGATAAATGATTGATAAAGTTAAAACAAAAACACCAATCTCTCTCGACTGGTGTTGTTTAATAACCCTGTCAGAGTTCAAAACTCTGACAGGGTTGATGTTGCTAGTGAGATTGCCACGCTACCGCTCGC
>CALPPA020000054.1 GCA_943325355.2 Klebsiella pneumoniae
AATGACTGGAAAATTCCATTTATCCCTGTTATCCCAAGATTTTCTGGAACCAATTTTTTTATTGAATCTGGTGCATAGTGTCTGGGCACTTTTAATGATTACGTTTTTGTATTCTTCCGAATGGGTAATTTCAAACCCTTTTCCAAAACTGCAATAAATTTTAAAACCCATATCGTGAGTGCCTCCATTGAATTTTTCTTTTTCAAGGAAAGGAATCCATTTTTGAGCTCTTTCTTTATACTTGGAATCAGCTGTCAGCAAATATAATTGCCAAAGATTACCCACATAAAAACCACTGGTCCAATCTTTAGAAGGTACTTTTTTTATTTCACCTGTTTTTACTGACATACTTCTTGGAAACCCGACGGAATCTATTGGGTTTTCAAGAAGTTTTTCAAAGCGATTGTTGAGTTGTATGTTCGTAGTGGTTTTATATACATTGTTCTGCGCATTGCAATAGAAATTGGATAACGCAAATACAAGAAAAAGAAATAAAGAATTAAATATCTTCATAGCTAGATTAAAAATTTGTTATTGTTAATTGAAATAAAAAAATATCAATAATAAAATCATCGAGATTATCAGCACGATTAGTGTAAATTCAAGTACAATGATTTTTGCTTTATTAAATTTCATTCTACAAATATAAAATGAGATTGCGATTCAAAAATCCGAAAATAGGTATTCAAATATCCAAATAGTGAGTAAAATAGTAGTTTTTATAGGTCAATAGAGTCGTTAGAAAATTTATTCATGTATTGCGAGGGAGTTTCGCCCTATTTCTTTTGGAAGCATTTACTAAAATACTTTGGGTTATTGAAACCCACTTTATAACTAATCTGGGATATATTCATCTTGTTTTGTTCTAAAAAATAAGCTGCTCGTTTCATCCTGATTTCATGAATAAATTCATTGGGAGTAAAATTAGTCCAAGCTTTTACTTTGGTAAACAACATCGTTCTGCTTACTCCTAATTCCGAACAAAATAACTGGATATCAAATTGCTCATTGGCAATATTATCTTCGACTATTTTAAATGCCTTTTTAAGCAACTGCTCGTCTAAAGAAGAAAAGGTGATTTCACTGGCTAAAAAATTGCCTTCGCTGGAGAATTTTGATTTTAATCGTTGGGCCGATTCCAATAAATTCTTGATTTTTAATTTAAATTCAACTAAATCAAAAGGTTTACTGATATAATCGTCAGCACCACTTTCCAATCCTTCGATTTTATATACCAATGAAGATCTAGAGGTAAGCAAAATTACTGGGATATGGCTTGTTTTAATATTTTCTTTAATCTTGGCACAAAGTTCAGTCCCAACCATTTCGGGCATAACTACATCACTGACAATCAAATCTGGAACATACTTCAAAGCTTTCTTTAATCCTTTTACTCCATTCTCGGCAGTAATTACATTGTAGGTGTCTTTTAGAAAATTTTTCATAAAGGACCGTAACACTTTGTGGTCTTCTACAATTAGAATGGTGAGTCTATCATTTGTAAGATCAAAATCTTTGATATCTTCGTCTTCTTTAATTTCATCCAAATTTAATTGGGAAGTATAAAGCGTTAAATCATCACTAATTTTAAAATCCTTTAGAATCTCATTCTCAGATAAATGCTCTTTGCCAAGAGGCAACTTTACAGTAAAAATAGCACCGTTTTTACTTTTATTCTCTACATTTATAGCTCCTTTATGGAGGTTGACAATGTTTTTTACGATTGATAAACCTATTCCTGTTCCTTTATTATAATTGTTTTCAAGATTTTTATGTGTAGGGATTTCAAAAAACAAATCAAAAATTTTGTCTATATATTCCTCAGCAATACCTACTCCTGAGTCTTCTATTTCTATTACAATATCCTTTTCTTCTTTTTTTATATGTATCGAAATTATTCCTCCTTTAGGAGTGTATCTAAAAGCGTTTGATATTAAATTATAAAAAACTCTTTCTAATTTATTGCGATCATAATACACTAAAATTTCTTCATCAGATGTACTAAAAGTAAAAATATAACCTCCATCTTTAGCAAATTCCGTAAAAGATAAAAATATTTCATTCAAAAATTTAACAATATTCCCTTCTGCTGATTCCAAAATGAATTGATTGTTTTCAAATTTTCTAAAATCCATCAATCTGTTTATTAAACTTAAAAGATGGTTGGCACTACTTTCGATTACCTTTAACTTTTTAAACATATCATTACTACCATTATAGTTGGAAAGAATTTGTTGTAATGGTGCCAAAATTAATGTCAAGGGAGTTCTAAACTCGTGAGATATATTGGTGAAAAATTGCAATTTTGCTGCCGTATTTTCTTTATCAATTTCCGCTTCTAAGTATTCTAATTCCAATTCCTTTTTGAGAATTTCTTTAGACTTAATAATCCACGCCAACCAATATAAAGAAGCTCCAATTATAATAAAATAAAGTATAAAAGCCCATAAACTTCGCCACGGAGCTGGTTTAACAATTATTTCTAGTGTTGTTGGTAATGTATTCCATACACCATCATTGTTTGCTCCTCTAACTTCAAAAACATAAGTTCCTGATGTTTGTATCGTATATACAGCTTCTGTGTTTGTGGTATATGTCCAATTGTTGTCTAAGCCAACCAATCGATAAGAATATTGATTATTTGTTGAATTTATAAAATTAGGCATCGCAAAATTGATGGAAATATTTGCCTTGTCGTGGCTAAGTGTCAATGATTTAGTATAGATAATGCTTTTTTCTAAAATATCTTGACCATCATTTACATAGACAGACTTATTTTTAACCTTGAAATCGGTAAGCAATACTTGTGGAGAATATCCATTTACGGCAATACGATCTGAATCAAAATAGGTAACCCCTAAAGGTCCACCTAAATAAAATTTATGGGAATCCAATACCAAGTTAGCATTATCGTTAAACTCATTGCTAATTAGACCATCTTTTTGATTATAAATAACTATGTTATTTCTAGTAGAATTATATTTGATAATTCCATAATTAGAACTCAACCATAAATTATTTTTATTATCTTCTGAAATAGAATGAATGGATGTGATGGCAGAATTTTCAACAATTAGGTTAATTTTTTTAAAGATTTTTCCAGTAAACAAATAAAGTCCTTTAGCCTTTGTGCCAACCCATATTCTATCTTTTTTATCTTGAAAAACAGTTAGAATATCATCCCCTGAAAGCACTTTATTATCGAAGAAAAAATGCCTAATTCTGTAATTTTTATTGCCAAAATCATTTAAATTAATACAATTTAGACCACTTTGAGTTCCAATCCAAAGGTTATCATTTTTATCAATCAAGAGTGTTCTGATTCTATTATTTGATAAAAAATTATCGGAGTAATTGTCATTCCCAATAATTTGATAGGTATTATTTGCAGTGTTATACCGTATCAATCCTTTCCCAAACGTTCCCAGCCAAAGAATATCGTTTATTCTACCTTTTTTTATAACATAGACTCCAGTTTCCTTCAATAATTTTTTTAAATCTGGTGCAATAGATTGATTGATGAATTGTTTAGAGTTTACGTTATAAGCTGACAAACCATCTGAAAATGTTCCAATCCACAAGATTCCCTTTTCTGAAAGATACATTGATTTAATACTATTTCCAGATAACTCACTGCTTTTGCTTGCGGAAAGAAAACGAGTAGTTTCCGTCTTTTTATCAAGAATAGTGATTCCACCTCCTTCTGTACCAAAATATATATTGTTGTCTTTGTCGGCAACTATAGAACTTATAACATCAAAACTAAGGGCTTGCTTCCCTGAGCTTTGATTCAAATTTGAAAAATTGATGTTGGAAACATCCCAAATATGAACTCCATTATAATACGTACCTATCCAAACTGATCCTTTTTTGTCCGTATAAACAGATTTGACTTTTGTTATATTAGATTTTTTATCTGCATTATTAACAATTTTCTGGATAGTTCCATTCTTTTGCATTACACTAATACCGCTATAAGTTCCTATCCACAAAGAGCCGTTAGTGTCGATATCTATTGCCCTAACGTCAACATCAATGCCGTTTTGCATCCCGTTTTCCAGAAGTGAAATTAGTTTTTTAGAGGAAGCTTCGAATTTATAAATCCCAGTCGTTTTAGTACCAATCCAAAGATTACCTGCAGCATCCTCTTTTATTTTTTGTACAAAAAAACCTTCTCTATTTTCTTGAAAATTAATGTGTTGAAATGAAAAAATTCCGTTTTTCCGACTTCTTAATTTGCACAAACCTTTTGCTGTACCTATCCAAATGGCCCCGCTTTTGGCTTCTAAAATACTTAAAACAAAATTATTGGGAATACTTAATCGATTGCGACTCGAATGAAATAGTGAGGTAAACTTTTTTGTCGTTTTATTATAAATACTTAATCCACTAGAAGTACCTATCCAAATTTCATTCTTTATTTCTTTGATATCCCAAATGGTATTATTACACAAGGATTTGTCATTGTTTGCGTGAAAATATTGCTTAAAGGTATTCGTTATGGGATTGTAACAATTGAGTCCATTATAGGTTCCAATCCACAAATTTCCGGATTTATCTTCTTGTATGGATAAAATGTCATTATTACTAATTGAGGTGGAATCTTTTGGATTATTTCGGAAAATGGTGAATTTATTCCCATCATATTTATTAAGACCGTCTCTTGTTCCAAACCACATTTGACCAATTTTATCTTGATGTATTGTAATGACGGAACTTTGAGAAAGACCATTTACAGTCGATATATTATTCAATCTATATTTATTGTTTTGGGAGAAAACCCCAAAAGCCATAAATAAAAAAGAAAGGAAATAAAGTTTAATTTTCATACTATTTTTTATATCATCAATAAAGATAATTAATTCTAGGCTAAAGCCAACATTTCATTTATCCCGATTTTAATCTTTAAAGTAAACACTATTATTTAAGAATTATAACCTTTCGATAATTAATTATTTCTGGCATCAAATTATTCCAACCGTTTTTTTAGTTGATAATCATATAGTGAAGGAGTTGTAGCAATGGTTTTATTTAAAAATTCTATATAAACATCAGGACCATATTCTATTTTGAAATCTTGATTCCCATAAACGCCAATTATCCTGGCAAAAGGACCATCATTCATACCATTTAGAAGTATTGGCATAGAAGTGTCGAATTTTCTCATAACGGCAATTTCAATATTCCAAAAAGTAGTAAAAGCACCGTGAGACGGCCTCCAGTAATCAGCTCCGCCTGCTAAAAATAATGGATAACTATTATCCGCCCTTGATGAGAAATGAACTTTTATATTATCGAATAAATTCTGGTGATTAGCACCCGCATGTTGATCTAAATTAGGATTGGTAAAAATTTCACAATTTTGGTACACATCTTTTGAAGAAAAAGTATTAAAACTTAAAGGATGTACTGCATTATTATAGACTTTAAGATTTTTGACTAGTACATTATGAACCCCACCCATTGCAACAGTATAATGGGCAATATTATCGCCATCGGTAACAACATCCGCGATAGTTACATTAGCAATTTCTTCGGTTAAAATACCACTTTCAGCATTATGTATCACTACATCACGAACCCAACTGTTATAAATTCTAGTCAAGAAAATAGCATTATAGCCTTGCTCAACGTGGTGAGCCACTCTGGGTGTATTAGGGAAAGTGAAACTGAGGTGCTCAATACCCACTTCTGACAAATGTTTCCATTCGACTAATTGTGCTTGATAATTTGTTTTAATTTCTAATAATAAAGGCGTTTTGATGGTGACTTTGTTGTTGGAAATTTTAACAATCTCTACTTGTTGTCTTACAATAGGCAATGTTGGAAATTTCCAATGATGAGAACCCGGTTTTACCTCGGCACCATTATATAAAACGTTAATTAATTCTCCGTTTTCGCCTTCTTTATTAAATAATTGTAATTCAACTACATCTCCCACTTTCAGACTATTAGCTTCAGAAATGGTAAACGTATTAGAGCCTCTTTTGCCGGTCAAAACTTTAGCCAAAACATTTAATTTAGAATCATATTTTTCCATATATGATTTTACTCTTTCATTGGGAACTTGGGTCCAAATGAATCCACCTGACCAAGCATATTGAGAAAAAGGTAGGTCTAAATTATTCTCTTTTTCTCGTTGTCTTTTATCAAAAGTTACTAAATATTCCCTAAGTTCTTTCAATGATTCAGGGTCTTTTAAATACATCATCGGACGAGGACAAAAAATTTCGGTGCCTTCCTTTCCAGATCCAGCACCCCTCAAAACAAAATTACTGCGTTCAAGATATAAAACCTCGCTAAGAATAAGTCGACCAGCTGGCAATTGCAAAACCACGTCGCCATCTAAGTAACTTGCCGCTTTTATAGCCTTTAGTAAGGCTTTTGAATCGTCTAAAACATCATTTGCAATAACCCCATAATCGGTGGCATTAATTATTTGTTCTGACTTTTGAGGAAGTTTTACTTCTCCATAATGATAGCCAGCATAACTATAATCTGGCAAGTAGTTTTCTGAAGCTATCTTTTTATCCGTAATTATTTGGGGTAAATTTTGTGAAAATAAGTAGGTAGAAGAAAATAGTATTGTAATAAAAGTGATTGCGATTGGAAATCCTTGATTACATATATTCGTGTATTTATTTAATTGGAACATATATTCAATTTTTAAGTTTTCTATTGTTATATAAAATTTAGTTGACGTTAAAAAAGCAGCTCCGAAGAAGAACTTCGGGGCTGCAACAAAAAAAATTTAAAAAATCAAAAAAAAAATACTAAAATTATAAATCTGTAATGGGACTGTATTTAGGCACCAACATTTTCATTACAGCCCAAGCGATAAGATAGGCAACCGCACAAATAACAAACATAATGGTATAACCCGTTTGAATGTGACCCAAACCATCGTAATAATCAAATAAATAGCCCCCTAATTTCGAAACCAATACTCCACCTATTCCACCAGCCATTCCTCCAATTCCAATTATGGAACCAATGGCTTTTTTTGGAAACATATCGGACACAGTAGTAAAAATATTAGCTGACCAAGCTTGATGCGCTGATGCTCCTATTCCAATTAATAATACAGGCATCCAAAAACTGATATACCCAAGTGGCTGTGCCAACAATACTACTAAAGGAAATAATGCTATAAGTAACATCGCTTTCATTCTGCCATCATAAGGGTTATATCCTTTATTGATGAAATACATTGGAAACCAACCGCCACCAATACTTCCTACCATAGTCATACTATACAGTACTGCCAATGGAAGAACAATGTCCGTTCCTTTCATGTTAAACTGTGCTTCAAGGTATTTTGGCAACCAAAATAAAAAGAACCACCATATTCCATCGGTCATAAATTTTCCAAAAACAAAAGCCCATGTTTGCTTGTAGCCTAATAGTTTAACCCAAGCCACTTTTTCTTCTTTTATTATGGAATCTTCAACTACTATCTCACAATCGTGATGAATATAATCTAACTCCGCTTTTGACAAACGTTTTTGTTTGGATGGAATCTCGTATAAAAAATACCAAAAAATAATCCATAAAAAACCGATTGCACCGACCAGAATAAAGGCAAATTCCCAACCATATTTTAATGCGATTACAGGCACGGTTAAAGGTGCCAAAATTGCTCCTACGTTTGAACCCGAGTTAAAAATACCTGTAGCCAATGAACGTTCTTTCTTCGGAAAATACTCGGCAACAGCTTTTATTGCTGCAGGGAAGTTTCCAGACTCGCCAAAACCCAAAACGGCTCGTGATAACATAAAACCGGCAATCGAAATCGGTACGGCACCAACGCCTACCCAAACCATAACAGTAGAAAAAGCAGTTCCAATAGGTAAAGAATAGGCGTGCATAATAGCCCCTAAAGACCAAACAGTTATCGCTAAAATATAGCCTTTTTTTGTGCCCAGTTTATCTATAATTCTACCTGCAAAAAGCATGGAGATAGCATAAATAAACTGAAAAACTGCTGTGATATTGGCATAATCAGAATTAGTCCAACCGAATTCTTCGGATAAACTTGGTGCTAATAAACTCAATACTTGTCGATCAAGATAATTTACTGTGGTGGCAAAAAAGAGTAAACCGCAAATGGTCCATCTGTATTTTCCAATTGCTTTAGTTGTGTCGGTCATTTGTTAGGTTTTTTTGGTTGGTTAAAAAATTGTTATTAATCTTTAATAAAAGTTGTGTTGTTGTAGTTTAGATAGCAAAATAGTTTTTGGCGTTTTTGTAGCAAATGGCTTCTACCATAGTTCCAATGAGTTTCATATCATTGGGCAACTCGCCTTTTTGAATTTCATCACCCAGAACATTGCACAAGATACGTCTAAAATATTCGTGTCTTGGAAAAGAAAGAAAACTTCTTGAATCGGTTACCATTCCCACAAATCGGCTCAATAATCCAAAGTTGGAAAGCACATTCAATTGTTTTTCCATTCCGTCTTTTTGGTCTAAAAACCACCAAGCAGCACCATACTGCATTTTTCCGGCAACTATGCCATCATTAAAATTATTGGCCATTGAAGCAAACATTTCACTGTCGCGGGGATTCAAATTGTACACTATGGTGTTGGTCAATCCGTCACATTGGCTTAATTTTCCGAAAAACTTGCTCATATTATCAGCCATATTCAAATCGCCAAGCGAATCAAATCCTTGATCGGGTCCAATATCCTGAAGCATTTTGGCATTATTGTTTCGGATAGCGCCAACGTGAAATTGTTGTGCCCAAGATTTTTTCTTGTTCATCAAAGCCAACTCAAACAACACCGCCGATTTGTATTTATTAATCTCCAAAACAGATATTGTTTCGCATTTTAATCCTTTTTCAAAAATAGCAGCGACTTCAGAATCGGTATAATCCTCCCCATAAAAATTCACATGTCCGTGATCCGAAATACGGCAACCCATTTCGTGGAAGAAATTATGACGCTCTTGCAATGCTTGAATTAATGTTGGAAAATCGGCAATAGAATATCCTACTGTTTTTTCCAGTTTTTGAATCCATAAAACAAACTGCTCGCCCTTTTCGATTTCCGTTGCTTTGTCAGGTCTAAAGGAAGGTAAAACTTTGATTTCAAAATTTTGTTCCTGTAATTGTTTATGGTAACGCAAATCATCAGTTGGATCATCTGTCGTCCCGACCACTTTTACATTCATTTTGCGGAGCAAATTTTTGACACTGTATTCCGGTTTTTTCAATAAATCGGAACATAGGTTGTAAATCGATTCGGCAGAATCTTCATTTAACAACTCATTGATTCCAAAATAATTCTTGAGTTCTAAATGAGTCCAATGGTACAAAGGATTTCTCAAAGTATAAGGAACCGTTTCTGCCCATTTTGAAAATTTTTCATAATCGCTAGCGTCGCCGGTAATGAATTTTTCATTCACGCCATTGGCACGCATTGCCCTATACTTGTAATGATCCCCATCTATCCAAATTTGGTATAAATTCTCAAATTGGCGATTTTCGGCAATGTCTTTTGGAGACAAGTGGCAATGGTAATCAAAAATAGGTTGTGCTTTTGCAAAGTCGTGATAGAGCGTTCTTGCCGCTTCACTGTAAAGCAAAAAATTATCAGTAATAAATGTGTTTTTAGACATCTTGTTTAAAATAAACTTCGTTCAATTCCCATTTCTAAACCTCGCAATTCTGCTAAGCCTCTCAAACGGCCAATTCCTGAATATCCTGGATTGGTTTTTTTATTCAAATCATCCAACATTTGGTGTCCGTGATCGGGTCGCATTGGGATGATTCTATTCGTTTGTTTTTGCATTTTCAAGATCGATTTTACCACTTCATACATGTCTACATCCCCTTCGAGATGATTGGCTTCATAGAAATTTCCTTCTTCGTCGCGTTGCGTACTTCTTAAATGAATAAAATTCATTTTTTCGCCGTGACGATCTACAATTCCTGGCAAATCATTTTCGGCAATTACACCGTAAGAACCTGTACACATACAAAATCCATTGGATGGTGAATCAATTGCATTTAACAATTGCTTCAAGTCGGCTTCGGTGCT
>CALPPA020000055.1 GCA_943325355.2 Klebsiella pneumoniae
ATATTTCCATTACTTTATCCGTATGTTCTGGGTCTGTGTTAAAGAAAGAGAAACCTTCTTTTACGTCTACTTTGAAAACGTCATCACGACCTAGGTCTAGTGTTTCTTTCAAATAATCTTTCAATGACATCCAATCAAAATTGTCTCTCGATCCAATGTTCACGAAATATCTTGTCGCACCACCATTGTTGTTTTCTCTTGAAGCACCATCTCTATCGTCACGTTCTCTTCTTTCAGAACCTGAAGATTGAGAGGAAATGTCTCTAGTTTTCTTGTAGTAATTGATGAAACGGTTGAATTCTACCGATACCATTTTCTTGATTAATTCTTCTTTTGTCAATCCTTCAAGAACATTGTTGATAGCAGGAAGATAGTTGTCAATTTCGTGATCCACTTCAGTATCTTTTATCTTGTTTGCTAAGTGCAACAACTGAATTTCGCAGATTTCAATTCCAGATGGAATAGTTTTTTCTTCGAATTTCTGTTTGATGATTCTTTCGATAGCCGAAATCTTGCGGATTTCACTTTTGGTTACAATAACGATAGAAGTACCTAATTTTCCAGCACGACCAGTACGGCCAGAACGGTGATTGTAGGTTTCTATTTCGTCAGGTAATTGATAGTTTACTACGTGTGTAATGTTGTCAACGTCAATTCCACGAGCAGCAACATCAGTAGCAACAAGCATTTGGATTTGGCGACCTCTAAAAGATTTCATTACACCGTCACGTTGTGCTTGAGATAAATCTCCGTGCAAAGCAGCAGCGCTGTATCCGTCTTCAATTAATTTTTCGGCAACAGCTTGAGTGTCACGTTTTGTTCTACAAAAAACTACGGAGAAAATGTCTGGATTAGCATCGGCTAAACGTTTCAAAGCTTCGTAACGATCACGGGCATTTACCAAGTAAAATTCGTGAGAAACGGTAGCAGAACCTGAGTTTTTTGCCCCTACAGTAATTTCTACCGGATTGTGCATAAATTGTTTTGCAATTCTGGCTACTTCTTGCGGCATTGTAGCCGAGAATAACCATGTGCATTTTTCGTCTGGCGTAGTAGACAAGATGTTTACAATGTCTTCATAGAAGCCCATATTCAACATTTCGTCCGCTTCGTCAAGAATACAATAATTAATCTGGGTGATGTTTACCAATCCTCTGTTAATCATATCTTGCATTCTACCTGGAGTGGCTACAATAATTTGTGCCCCTCTTTTGATATCCCTAGCTTGGTCAGTAATACTTGCACCACCATAAACAGCCACTACATTAATACCTTTTTCGTATTTTGAGTAGTTTTTAATCTCGTTTGTAATCTGCAAACATAGTTCGCGGGTAGGTGATAAAATTAACGCCTGTGTATTTCTGTTGTTGGCATCAATTTTTTGAATGACTGGAAAACCGAAAGCTGCCGTTTTCCCTGTCCCTGTCTGAGCCAACGCAACTAAATCAATGTCTTGTTCCAATAATAGGGGAATCGCTTTCTCCTGTACTTCGGTCGGATTCTCAAATCCTAGATCGATAATCGCACGTTGTAGCGATTCGCTCAATCCTAATTGTTCAAATTTATTCATATATGTTTTTAAAATTTGGTGCAAAAGTACGGTTAAAAAACCATATAATCTAATGCAAAATTCAGATTTAATATTTTATTGTTATTTGAAAATCAATTAGTTAGTTTTTTAAGAACGCGATTAGCGCTTCCGTTGCCTTGCCACGATGGCTGATGGAGCCTTTTTCTTGGAGAGAAAGTTGTGCAAAAGTCAGTTCGTAACCATCAGGTTGAAAGATGGGATCATAGCCAAAACCTTGATTTCCTGTTTTTTCCAGCGTTATTTTTCCAGCAGCAATTCCTGTGAAAAGGTGTTGTTTTCCGTTTAAGTTTAACGCGATTACAGTTTTAAATTGTGCCTTTCTGTTCGTTGCATTAGCTAAGGATTCCAATACTTTATTCATATTGTCTTCAGAACTGCGCTGTTCTCCTGCATAATGAGCAGAGTCAACACCTGGTTCGCCGTTTAAGTCACTGACTTCAAGTCCAGTATCATCGGCAAAGCAGTCGTAACCGTAGTTGCGGGTAACATAATTGGCTTTCATTATGGCATTTCCTTCGATGGTGTCAGCCGTTTCAGGGATTTCCTCAAAACAGTCAATGCTTTCCAAGCTTATGATTTCGATAGATGAAGGAAGTAGCTGCTGTACTTCAAGTATTTTATTTTTGTTGTTAGTAGCGAAAACGAGTTTCATTTTTTGATTTCAGGATTGATATGAGACAAAGATAGGAGTTTCGAAAACAGTAAAAAAGTACAAGTTTTAATAAATGGTATTGCATTGGAGGTTTCTAGTAACTATATAAACGGTTTTTTGGGATTTATATAAAGTAATAAAATTCGTAAATTTTTTTAATTAATTTTATAAAAATAACGATTATTGGTATATATTCAAAGGTAAAATGCGTTTGTAGCTTATTATTGGTTATTATTGTATTTCAATTTTAAAAAGACGTACAATGAAAAATATTGTTCTAGTATTCGTTTCAGTAATAATTTTAGGTTCTGTTTTTTCTTCTTGTACAAAAGAAGGCGGTAATGGACCTGTAGATATGAGTTTAATTGAAGGCAAATGGCTTTTTAGCAGATCGACTGTAACTTCAAATGGAATCACACTGCCGTATTCAAATCCTAATTTAAAAAATGAGGAAGGGTGTCCTAAAGACTTTATTGAAATTTTATCAGGCGCTATTGTAAAAAATGGTGATTACTCTTTGAATTGTGTTTTTAGTGGAAAAGATGGTACTTGGTCACAAAGCGGAAACACTATAAATATTAATGTTACTGGAACTAGTTTTAATGACACTTTTGATGTTACAACACTTACTTCATCAGAATTAGTATTGAAAATTGATGGAACTTATTCCGGACAATCAGGTACATTAACTTTGTATTTCACAAAATAATATTTGTACTTTAAATGCATTATTGTAAGTAAAATTCTCGTGAATTTGAACTATTAAATTAGTAGCGTTAATATATTGTTAAAGTATTGAATTTAAGTATTTTAATCCAAATTAAATTGTAAATTTGAGTGTTGTTTTGATTAACTACTTGAGTATATCAATCTGAACTGAAAGATTATTCATAAGTCATACGCCGAAAGGAACAAAGTTGATAATGGTGAATCAAAATTTACAATTGGAGGTCTGAAAAGACCTCCTTTTTTTGTGAAAAATTCTCAATGGATTATTAGGTTTATTTATATCCTAATTTCAATTGTATCTGTTTTATTACAGTATAAATTATTTCTAAAGTTGGTGAGTTGATTTGTAGTTAAAATATATAGTTTTATGTTATCTTATAAATATCTGTTGTATATTTGAGTGTGGTTTTGATTAATTACTTGTTTGCTTAATCACCGAAATATGGAGGATTATTTATTAATCAACTAAAGGGTAATTCGAAGTAGATAATTGTAAATCAAAATCAACATTGGAGGGCTGTAAAAAGCCCTCCTTTTTTTGCTATATATACCAAATAATTATCCCTTTTTTATATCTTAATTATTATTAAAAACAGATAAAACGTCTATGAAATAATATTTTTTTAACGATTAGAATCACTTCGTTAATAATTAGTTAAAGTTTTGATTTTATAGTAGTTAGGTAAAAAATATTTGTACATTTGAGTGTGGTTTTGATTAATTACTTGAGTATATCAATCTGAACAGAGAAGGTTATTCAATAGTCAGCTGCCGTAAGGTATGAAGTTGATAATGGTAAATCAAAATCTACGATGGGAGGTCTGTAAAAAGACCTCCTTTTTTGTTTAAAAACCGATAACATTAGCTGTAACGCAATCTCACAAAAACGTGCTTGATTCCTTTTTTATCAGAATCTCTTTCGTCTATTTCTAGAATGTCAGAAAGGGATTTCAGCATTGGAGTGAGTTTCGAAAAGCCATAATTTCTTGGATCGAATTCGGGTTTTTTCTTCACGATGAGGTTTCCTACGTCACCAAGAAAAGCCCAGCCATCTTCATCGCCAATAGCATCGAGAGTATCTTCAATAAGTTCTATGGTTTGGCTATCAATTTTGTTGGGAGTCGTCTCTTTTTCTGTAGGTTTTTTAGATTCGGCAATGGGAGTTGCTGCTGGTTTTGTTGACTTGCCTCGTCCGTTTGCTATTACTCGGGTCTTTTTGATAGCTCCGTCCAATACTTCTATGTAAATAAATCTATCGCAGGCTACAATAAAAGAATTAGGTGTTTTCTTTTCGCCAATACCAATGACTTTCATTCCGGATTCTCGCAATCGTATTGCCAAACGTGTAAAATCGGAATCACTCGAAACAATGCAAAAACCATCAACTTTATCCGAATACAACAAATCCATCGCATCGATAATCATTGCAGAATCTGAAGAGTTTTTTCCAACGGTGTAACTGTATTGTTGAATGGGAGTAATGGCGTGTTCCAATAAAACGGCTTTCCATCCATTAGCATTAGGTTTTGTCCAATCAGCATAAATACGTTTGGTGGTTGGCGTTCCGTATTTGGCGATTTCTTCCATCATTCCTTTTACGTTGCTGTAAGGAACATTGTCTGCATCGATGAGTACGGCGAGTTTTAATTCTTTGGTAACTTGTGACATATAAAATTAGTGTTCAGAATACAATAAGGAGTATTCAGTTAATCAAATATACGAAGTTTATTGTAAAATCAATTGCCTAGCCCAGATGGAAGAGAAAATCCTTTTTTATTATCACCCTGAGCTCAGTCGAAGGGCTTTTTTGACAATTATAAAGATTGGAATGAGAGCTGGATATAGCTCCAGATTTCTCCTAACGTCGAAATGACAATTATGATTTTTTTAAATATATTTATATTATGATAAGAAAGATTAAATAATTAATTTTGCAAATTCTTAAAAAATATAATACTACTCATATTATGGTAAAAGATTTATTCGAAAGAATTCAAAACAATAAAGGTCCACTAGGAAAATGGGCTTCACAAGCAGAAGGTTATTTTGTTTTTCCAAAGTTAGAAGGAGATCTTGGACCGAGAATGAAATTTCAGGGAAAAGAAGTTTTGAATTGGAGTTTGAACGATTATTTAGGTTTGGCCAATCATCCAGAGGTGCGAAAAGCAGATACCGATGCAGCTATGGAATATGGTGCAGCGTACCCAATGGGTGCCAGAATGATGTCGGGTCACACGGAATTTCACGAACAATTAGAACAAGAATTAGCTGCTTTTGTAATGAAAGAGTCTGCTTATTTATTGAATTTTGGATACCAAGGAATTATGTCTACTATTGATGCCTTGGTTACTAGGAATGATGTAATTGTTTATGATGTAGATGCACACGCTTGTATTATTGACGGGGTTCGTTTGCATAGTGGAAAACGTTTTACGTACAAGCACAACGACATTGAAAGTATGGAGAAAAATCTGCAACGTGCTACAAAACTTGCTACTGAACAAGGTGGAGGAATTCTTTTTATTACTGAAGGTGTTTTTGGGATGCGTGGTCAACAAGGTAAGTTGAAAGAAATTGTTGCGATGAAGCAAAAATACAATTTCCGATTGTTAGTTGATGATGCTCACGGATTTGGAACACTTGGAAAAACAGGTGCTGGAGCAGGCGAGGAGCAAGGTGTTCAAGATGATATAGATGTTTATTTTTCTACGTTTGCTAAATCGATGGCCAATATTGGTGCTTTCGTTGCTGCCGACAAAGAGATTATAGATTACTTAAAATACAATTTGCGTTCGCAAATGTTTGCCAAAGCGTTGCCGATGATTCAGACTATAGGTTCCTTGAAGCGTTTGGAATTGTTGCGTGATCATCCAGAATTGAAAGATAAACTTTGGGAAAATGTAAATGCTTTGCAAAATGGATTGAGAAGCAAAGGGTTTAATATTGGCGATACAAACACTTGTGTTACACCAGTTTATTTGGAAGGAAGTGTACCAGAAGCTATGGTTATGGTGAATGATTTGAGAGAGAATTACGGAATTTTCTTGTCGATTGTGATCTATCCTGTGATTCCAAAAGGAATGATTTTATTGCGAGTGATTCCTACTGCGCCTCATACATTAGACGATATTGACCAGACACTAACTGCTTTTGAAGCGATTCGTGAGAAATTAGTAAACGGAACGTATAAAGAAATTGCGAGCAGAACTAAAGTGGATTTGGACGCTTAAAAACAAGTTTTCAATGTTCGGTTTTTTAGTGTTTAATTACTACTATATAAAAGTCCATTCGTTTACAATGGACTTTTTTTATGCTACTTTTTTGAGGTATTTTATTCTATTTCTTCAAAAACTGATCTAAAGTGATTAACATATTTTTTTCCGATTTGGACATCTTTTCTGAAAGTACTTGAGCATCAGCAATCATCTTTTGAGATAGTCCAGTTGTACTTGATATCATTTGTTTGCCAGTATTCTCAGGAGTTTGATCAATTTGAACGGAAAGTAAAAGCAATGCCAATCCAGCGGTTTTATTAATTTTCACACCGTCTCCGCGAATGTAAAGCATACCTAAATTTCCGATTGCCAATCCATCGTTTTGCACCGCTGCTTTGCGATACCATTTATTAGCTTGAGTAAAATCTACTTTAGTTCCTTTTCCATTTTCGTATAAAACTCCTAAATTGAATTGCGCTGCAGCATTTCCTTGTATAGCTGCTTTATTATACCAAAATAGTGCATATTTTTCATTTTTTTTTACTCCTATTCCGTTTTCATACATTAACGCTAAATTGAATTGTGAGAAAACGTGTCCTTCATTGGAACCCTTGAGGAAATTATCGTAGGCTAGTTTCAAATTATTAGCTTCATAAGCTACAAGTCCAGCTTTAAAGTTTTTATTCTCTGTGTTTTGTCCGATAGCAGTTGTATTAAAAAACAGGATAAAAAGAACACTCGAATAAAGGATTAAAAAAGTATTTGAAAATGATTTCATAGCTATTTTGATTTTGTAAAAGGATTAGTTTTGAGCAGTAAAATGATGTAAATAGGTATTGCTTTTTTAGATTTCTAGACAAGTGAATTGATTTTGTCAGAGCATCTTCTTGAAAGTTTTTCTTTTACAATGAATTCTTGGATCAAAGTTTTTCCATAAATTATGGATGGCGTGATTCTCTTCCAGTTCAGGAGTTCGGATGCAGTTGACAATTCCTTTTTCGCTGAAAGTCTTGAAATATTCGTCAAAAATGATGGCTGTTACCCCTTTGTTTTGGTATTCTGGATGAACGCCAATCAAGTAAAAAACAACGTCTTTACTGTCTTTTCTTGCTTTGAGCAAATGATAAAATCCAAAAGGAAAAAGCTTGCCTTTGGCTTTCTGCAACGCTTCCGAAAAACTGGGCATTACAATACTGAAAGCTACGATATCATTATTCTTGTCCATCACAAATTTGATATATTCCGGATTGATAAAACTTATGTATTTCTTCTTGAAATATTCTATTTGTACGTCGGTGATGGCAACAAACGAGGACAAATCGGCATAAGAACTATTAAACAAATCAAACATTTTGTCTACATAAGGCATAATGTCTTTGGTTTTTGTAAAGTTCAAACTCGTTAGTTCATAGCGTTTTTTGATTAAGGCTTGCGCTTTTAAGAAAAATTCAGGTTTCACGTTCGAAAATGGAAAAATACTTTCGATGTATTCTTTCTCTTTTACAAATCCAAATTGCTCTAAATGTGTCGCAAAATAGGGATGATTGTACCAAGTAATCATCGTTCCCATTTCGTCGAAACCTTCTGTGAGCACACCCACTTTGTCCAAATTGGAGAAACCCATTGGGCCTTCGATGTGTTCTAAATTATTTTTTCGACCTAATTCATATACTTTTTCTAATAATGCTTTCGTTACTTCGATGTCATCAATCACGTCGAACCAACCGAAACGAACTTTCTTTTTATGCTGATTATTGACTTCGCCCCAGTTAATTATAGCTGAAATTCTTCCAACGATTACATGGTCTTTGTAGGCTAAATAAAAATAAGCTTCAGCGCTTTCGAAGGCGGGATTTTTGGTTCTGTCAAAACTTTCTAATTCATCGGTAATGATGGGTGGAACCCAATATTTGTTGTCTTTATATAAAGAAAAAGGAAATTTTACGAATTCGGTCATTTCCTTTTTTGTAATGGCTTCTTTTATGGTAATCATTATTTTTTTATCCTTTTTTAGTTTTTTCTGCTTTTTTTCTTGCTTTTTTGTCTGAATCTCCTGTGTCAACTTTCATTCTAACTTCCTTATAATTTGCGTCATAACGCCAAGAAAAGCCAATTCCTCCGTAAAGTATGGAAGGTGTATCTTTTAGACTGCTACTTATCGAAGCATCAACTTGTAAATCATTATGAATCAAAAAAGCAGCACCACCACGAACAATGGAGTCGCTGTAGAAATCGCTCATATAGCCTTGATTCTCTATGAAACCAGACCATTTTCGGGAGAATCCTTTAGTCAAGGTAATTCCATAACCATAACTTGGATAATCAGTTCCAATATAATCAGCAATGATATTGGTGACGAAAACCCAACTTCCGTCACCTAGGTGATTTTGGGCAATCAATATCACTTTTGGCGAAATAGCGGCGTCTGGAGAAAAATAATAGGGATTATCTGCCAGAGTAATATTTGCTCCAGCAAAAACAGAAACAGCAGGTATCAATTGACGCCAATTGAACGAATGATTGGATTTCCAACTGTACACATTGATGTTTTTTTCGTAATTTTTGAAAGGGTCATAAATAAGATATTTTGCGCCCAAAATAGTTTGTTTAAAAGCCGACCTCTCAGGAAAGGCTAATGCTGGGTTTAAATATTCATATTGGTATTGAAAATCGGCGAGGAATTCTAGTTTTTCCTTAAAAAATCCATAGCGTAGCACTAGGTCAATGCCAAAACCATTTGAATCATAACCAAGAATGCTATGATTTTGCGTGATTCCATAAATGCCAGATTCAACTTGAAACACTGATTTTCCCACAGCAAAAGCAGACATTGTTTCGCCTGGTCTGTTCGAATTTATTTCATCAGTATATTGACCATAATGAATAAAAGGAGAAAGAAAAATTGCAACGAAAACTAAGGTTTTGATTTTGTACATACTGTTTTTTTAGGTTAAAAAGGTATAACGCTCTTCAAATGTACTATATTTTATTATTTATTTAAGAATGATATTTTAATTTTGAACGTTGGAATTGTTAATTTTGCCAAAATTATTTTGATTATGCAAGAAGCTTCTTTTTCTGGTTTTATAAAAGCAATATTTTACATACTTGTTTTCTATTATATTTTCAAATTTTTGGCAAGATTGTTTTTGCCTGTATTGGTTAAAAAGGTTGTACAGAAAGCAGGTGAAAATTTCCAAAAACAGCAACAAAATGCACAAGGTAATTCTTGGCAAAAAGCGCCAAATAGCGATGAAGTTATAATTAATACAGCAAATGCTAAAAAACCTCGCGAAACCAAAAAAGTTGGGGATTATGTTGATTACGAAGAAATAGATTAAATTTACCCAAAACTACTTCCGATAGCTATTGGAACCAAAACCAACAACCAATTTAATGAAGCAACTTCAAAAGTTATATCCGCACGCCATAATCCTACTTGGATTCGTATTAATTTCTCTCATTTATTTTTATCCTGTATTGCAAGGGAAACAAATTTCCCAATCGGATATTGTGCAATATACTGGAATGGCAAAAGAGCAAAACGATTTTAGAAAAGCCCAAAACGTTGAGCCGTATTGGACAAATTCGGCCTTTGGGGGAATGCCAACGTATCAATTGGGAGCCAAATATCCTCACGATTACATTGGAATGATTGACGATGCCTTACGCTTTTTACCTCGTCCAGCCGATTATTTATTTTTGTATTTTCTAGGTTTTTATGTGTTGCTTTTGGTTCTTAAAATTGATCCGCTTAAAGCCTTTTTTGGTGCATTGGCTTTTGGCTTTTCAACTTATTTGATAATTATTCTCGGTGTGGGTCATAATGCCAAAGCA